>CALFYU010000234.1 GCA_937952455.1 uncultured Planctomycetaceae bacterium | reverse complement strand
CTGGAAGTCCGCGTGCTGCGGTTCGACCGCGAGCGCAACCGGGTGTCGCTGGGCGCGCAGACCGTCCCCGGCACCGTCTATGTGACGGGCAAAGGCGGGGATGATTGGTTTGTCGGTGACGAGGGGACGTACAACGTCTACTTTGACGGCGGCCACGGCGACAACGTGTCCTATACCTACGGCGGCGATGACACGATTCGGGGCGGCAACGGCCGTGACCGATTCTACGATTACGGCGGCAACAACGACATCAACGCCGGCGACGGCCACAACCGGGTCATGACGGGCAACGGCAACGATGACATCCGCTCCGGCAACGGTGACGACAAGATCATCGACACCGGCGGCAACAATCGGATCAACGCCGGCAGCGGCCGAAATATCATCGACACCCGCGGCGGAAACGACATCATCACGACCGGGTCCGGACAGGATAAGGTCAATGACCTCGGCGGCAACAACCGCATCGACGTAGGCGATGGCAGCAACGTGGTCCGCACGGGGAACGGTAACGACACGATCTTCGGCGGCGCTCACGACGACAGCGTTCGCGACGCCGGCGGGCTGAATTACATTTACACGTTCGCCGGCAACGATTTCATCGTGGCCTACGGCAGCAGCTATATCGACTCCGGACTGGGGCACGATTTTGTCTACGCCTTCAATCGTCTCGACGACGACGACGACCTGTTCGATCTGCTGGCCCGATCGCGATAAATTGCGCGGTCACCCGACACCCTACGGCTCGCTTCGCGAGACGGACGGCATCTGTTTAGTACGACAGCGCTAATTTGATACAACGCGGAGCACAGATAAGGTTCCGATGTTTATCGATTAGCGACGTTGGGTGCCACTGGCGGCTTGCCCGCCCGTGCCGTGTCAGGCTGCGTCCTCCAAGCCCCGAAACATCGATCTACATGCGCACTGGCGGACGAGCCGCCAGTGGCACCCCCCTGTTTGGACGACCAACATAACAAGGAAGCACAGCCGTATCAGGAAACGTCGAGATCATGCTGCGCCAGTTTCTGGCGCAAGGTTGCCCGGTGAATGCCCAGCCAGCGGGCCGCGAGTGAGCGATTTTTCGAACAGCGTTCCAGCACTTCCGCCAGCAGCGGCGGTTCCACGACGTTGAGAAAACGATCGTACAAATCGCCGTTGGGAGAGTCACTGCCGTTTTGGTCGGCGATCCAAGCGGCGATCAGATTTCGCAGTTTCTCATCCGTGGTAGCGACGTCGGCCAATGAGCGGGAGACGGGGGGCGGCAGGTGTTGTGGATCGATCGTGTCGCCGCGGGCGACGATCGACGCATGTTCGACCGCGTTGCGGAGTTCTCGCACGTTTCCATACCAGGGGCGGGCACAAAGTTCCCGCAGCGTTTCGTCGCTGAAACGCAGCGTTGCTCCGTCCTCAACCACATTGGACAGGAATGATTCCGCCAGGAGCGGAATGTCGCCGGCTCGCTGGCGCAGGGGTGGGAGTTCGATGTGAAAGACGCTCAGGCGATAAAACAGATCTTCGCGAAACTCTCCCGAAGCGACCATCTCCTGGAGCGGGCGATTTGTGGCGGCCACAATGCGAAAATTGGCCGCGCGGGGGGAAGCATGTCCGACCGGCGTGACTTCGCGGCGCTCGATGGCTCTGAGCAGTTTGACCTGCAGCGGGAGCGGAAAATCTCCGATTTCATCCAGAAACACCGTGCCGGCATCGGCGATCTCCAATAGCCCTTTGCGGTCGGATTCGGCACCAGTGAACGCGCCGCGGACATGCCCGAAAAGTTCGCTCTCGATGACGCTGGGACTGAGTGCGGCCAGGCAGACGGGAAGAAACGGCCCGCCAGCGCGGCGGCTGTGTTTGTGGATGGCTGTGGCGACCAAATCCTTGCCGGTCCCGCTTTCTCCGGTGATCAAGACCGGTGTCTCCCGCCGCGCCACGAGGGCGATTTGCTTAAATACGCTTTGCATGGCGGGGGACGTGCCGACCATGATTTCAGAGGTGTCGTCGTCGGGCGATTCAGAGCGTCGACTGCGCGAAGTGTTTTTGTCTTCGGTGGCTCGCGTCAGGACGTGGACGGCGTCCTCCAGGTCAAACGGCTTGGGCAGGTAGTCACACGCGCCCGCCTCGACCGCCCGCACGGCGTCTCGCCGAGGCGGCTTCGCATATGTTGGATGGCCGAGATACCGTCCATGCCGGGCAAGCGAACGTCGAGCATCACCGCATCGGGTGCGTCCTCGTCGATCAGGGCCAGCGCCTCCTCCGCCGAGGGGGCCACGCTCACTTGATGCCCTTCATCGGCGAGCAACTCGCGAAAGCCCCAACAGATGCTCGGTTCGTCATCGACGATCAACACATGACTCATCGGAAACTCACTCCTTGCCGCAATCGCGGTGCCGCCGTCGTCGAGGCCGCAGTCGAATACTGATCGGCCGCCCCATCGGCGACGGGAAGGACCGGCACACGCAACGTGAATATTGTTTGGCCCTCGTCGCGCTGCCACCGGAGCGTGCCCCCGTTGGCGGTCGCAGCCGTTTCGGCCAGGAACAGTCCCAGGCCGACCCCCTCCGGTTTGGTGCTCACAAACGGTTCGAGAATGCGATCCCGCATCTCCTCCGGCGGCCCGCCGCCATTATCCGCGACTGCAATCTCTAATTGGCCGTCACGGCAATCGGCCGATAACCACAACGTTCCGCCGACGCCCGCGGCTTCGATGCCGTTGAGCAATAAATTCAGCACTGCTGCCTTGATGTCCGAACCGGACGCCAACTGAACCGAGACGCCGCTGAGGTTGTTGGAATGGTGAAACTCGATCTGCGAATGCCGGCATACCGGGTCGATCAGCGCAGCAACCTCTTCGAGCAATGGGGCCACCTCGGCTGGTGGCGGTGCTTCCAGTCGATCCTTTCCAAGAGACAATAGCCCCCGCACTTGTTCCTCGGTCAATTTCAGTTGTTGCAGTGCTACGAGGAGACTTTCGTCCCCCTTGGTCGCAGGGCAACGCCGCTGGTGTAATTGAATCGCCATGCGGGCACCTGTCACCGCATTGCGCAATTGGTGTGCCAGACCGCCTGCCAATTGGGCCAGGAGCCGCAAACGCTCGGTCCGCGAAATCTGCTCCCGCATGTTCGACAGTTGGTCCGAGAGGCGATTGGCCGACAACAGCAGGTCGCGAATCTCGTCGTCGAGGTCTCCCACGCGGGCGTGATCAAAATCGCCGTCGGCCAGTTTTGCAAATAACCCGCGGACCGCCTGGATGCGGCGGTCCAACCGGCGGGCCACGAGGACGGAGAGGAGGCCCATCAGCAAAATTGTCACCACGCCGACGGCCAGTGGTGGCCAGATGGCGTCGCGCTGAGTACGGAGCCAGTCCGCTTCGGGGTAAAGCACGTACAACGACGTTGAGGTTCCGCCGCGGACCGGAGGGACGAGGGCAACGAAATAACGGGCTCCCCCGATATCGACCGACGGGAACTCCGTAAGCGTTTCGATGGTGGCCGATTCCGGCGTGCTGCGACGGATGGCGGCCGGGTCTGCCGGCAGCGGGAGGGTCGTGGCAATGACGTTATCTTCCGCGTCGACGGCCAGAAAATGCGATCCGGAGAGCCCCCGCATTTTCTCCACGACCCTTTTGGTGTAGGGAAATGTTGACTGGCCGAGTGTCTCCACCACGTTGCGAACGCGTCGCAACGACTCCTCGCGACTGCGGCGTGCGTCGAGGTAAGCGGTCGCCATCGCAATGGTCGTCACAGCAATCAGCAGCGTCGTCGCGAAGGGGACCAGGAGTTGATTGCGAATGGGCCAACGCACGCGTTGCCCTCCCAGGCGGTCAGTTCGAGCGGTTGAATCGGGTCCCTTCCATCATACACCGGGGTCGGAGAATATCCACACTCAGATCGGTACGCGACGTGCGGATAATCTGTGTCCAGCAGCGGCGTTTTTTTCGCCACCTACTCGGCCGCCGCGGCTCCAACTCTCAGGAAATCCCGGTGTTTTGTGACGGCTTGAAGGTGGCATGAGAGTTGCGACAGGAGTCGTCAATCAGATGGCCGTTACGGCATGATCCGTCCGCCGACGGCCCCGCAACGTTCGGTCGAAGTCGCGGCGCCCGCCGGCTTCGACTGCTGCGGGGCCGTCTTGACCTAAAAAGGACATTGAAACACGAAGCATGTAATTCCCAGACGACGCTCAGCGACCGTCCGCTTTCTCGCGGATCCCAGGATTCACGGATCCCTGGGTGGACGCCGGCGCCCAATTGGTCCTTTGAGATAGTCCGCCGCAGAAGATCGCGCATCGGCGGTGGACGCGCTTCTCGATCACCAGAAGGGCCGATGCGCCGGCGCCACCTTTGGGGTTCGCTGTCTCATCGCAGCGGGAATTCAATAGTTGCGGAAGGTTTTCCGCGAATTCGCTGGTTTCGACGGTCGATTAAGTAGTAGCGAGAATTGTTGCGACCGTTAAACCTGACCCGTTTTACGGCGGTACAACGTTCGGCTAGTCGGCATGGGTAATACACCTCAGCCATCTCATAATCGCTGATTCCAAATTGTTTTGCGGCGGTTTGCCCAAACGCTGCTTCGCCCGCAACAGTCCATGGTTATCGCCCGCCTCTTTCTTCCTTCGCGACGGAAAACATTTTGTGGCACGGGCTTCCGCCAATCTTTCAAGGACGGCGATTATTGCGGCTGCGGTCTGCATGGCTGTGTACGCAACGCGGGGCGGCTGCGCTATGGTTGCGGCCGCTGAGCCAGTCGCTGTTTCGGGTGGCGGCACGGCACCGAAATTGTGGGATCTTCGCGCACGTAATCCCATTGAGAGATCTGTTATACGAGGGCAGGACTTTTCGGATGACACCATCTTTGAAGACGCGGGCCGCTTCTCGGTTCAGGGAGGCGCGAACCCGGCGCCCAATATTCGCACACCCGGTCCCGACATGGGGAATTTCTCCAACAGTGCCTATACGCTGCCACAGGGAGGCGCCTACGTCGAATTTTCGCCGGTGACCCTCAGCGGGCCGATGTCGGGCGGCTCCGCAAATTACTCCAGTCCGTTTTTGCTGCGGTACGGCGTGACGGACGATACGGAGTTTCGCGTGTTAGGCTGCGGCATTCAACCCAATTATGGCGGCGACGAGCACATCACCGGCTTCACGCCCTTGGCGATCGACCTCAAGGTGCACCTTTGGGATGAAAACAAAGAGGGCCTACTTCCGGCGACGGCGTTGGAGGTTTGGATCCAAAGCGATTTGCTGTCGACCTCGTCGGAGTTTGACGAAGGGTTGCAGCCGGCGATCAGCCTCAATTTTGATAAGTCGCTGCCGGCTGGTTGGAGCCTCGAAGTCAACGTGGGAATTGCCGGGCAAGAAAAACCCGATGGTCGCGAGATCATTGACGAAACCGTGCAATGGACGGTAAGTCGCAATCTGTCCCCCAACGTGAACGTCTTTGTGAACGGCTATCTCAACACGATTGCCGGTCCGGGCAATGGCGGCGGGGCGATGATCGGCGGCGGCGCGTTCTGGTATCTCTCCGACCGGGTGGCGACGTTCGGCAGCTACAACGGCGGTCTGAACGACGAAGCCCCCACGACGCTGGCGCAATTGGGGCTCTCCATCGCTTATTAAGAACTCGCCGCGTGGGGCAGGCGTTCACGCTGCTATTCTTCATCGAACTGTCCTGTCGGCAATTTGAGCCACAAGAGCGAATCCCCCATTGGGCGACCGCGTTGCCCAATGCAGCCGCTGAATTGTGGATTGCAAATCGAGGCTGTACGATGGTTTCTCGTCCGGTTCGAAGGATGCAATTCAAGCGGATTGGAGGGAAGACGCGTGTGCGGAATCGTGGGACTGTTACTGAAAAACAGAGCGTGGCACGAGCAGTTGGGCGAACTGGCGACGCCGATGCTCCAGTGCATGAGCACCCGCGGCGCGGACAGTTGCGGATTGGCCGTTTTTCACCGTCCGCTGCCGCTCGAGAAACGCCGCTTTTCATTGTACGTGGCTGACCGGGATTACGATTGGCAATCGTTTCACGCTGGATTCTCGTCCGGGACAGGAGGCGACGCACGACTCGAGTCTCGATTCAATCACGCGACGGAGGTCACGGCGACGCCGGAGGCGGACGTGCGGGGTTGGCTGCGGCGATCGCATCCTGACGTGCACCTGCTTTCGGTCGGACGGGTAATTGATATTTTTAAGGACGAAGGCCGTCCCGAAGAGATTGCCGAGCGGTTCGGATTCCGTGACCTGCAGGGGACGCACGCGGTAGGACATACGCGGATGGCGACCGAGTCCGCCGTTTCGCCGGCGCACGCGCATCCGTTTTCAGCGGGACAGGATTTCTGTCTGGTGCACAACGGCTCGCTGTCGAATCCCTACAGCGTCCGCCGGCGTCTGGAACGGCGGGGCATTGCATTCGAGACCGACAACGACACGGAGGCGGGTTGCCGGTTTTTGGAATGGCGGATGCGCGAGGGGGACACGCTGGAACAGGCGATTGAGAAATCATTCCGCGTCTTGGATGGTTTCTATACGTTCTTAATGGCGACCGCGGATAAGATGGTCCTCGTGCGGGACCCCTTCGCCTGCAAACCGGCGGTCGTCGCCGAAACGGCGGATTACGTCGCCGTCAGTTCGGAATTTCGTTCGTTGGCCCATCTGCCCGGCATCCGCGAGGCCGACGTCTATGAACCCGCCCCGGAACAGATTTATTCATGGACGCTGTCAAGCAATTTGACCTCGCGCAATTGACCGTACGCGAAGTCAATCAATATCTGCATCACGAACTTTCCGGCAGCGGTGCCGCGCGGGTGGAAATTCTGCACCCCGACGGCATGCACAGCATCGCAGCCGGGTTGGATGCCGACGTCGCCGTCGACATCATGGGGCATGCCGGTTACTTCATCGCCGGCATGAACAAACGAGCGTCGGTGACGATTCACGGCAACGTCGGTTGGAGCGTGGCGGAGAATATCATGTCAGGCGTCGTCCGCGTGAAAGGGCATGCCTCCGAATCGGCCGCGGCGTCTGGGCACGGCGGACTGGTGGTGATCGAGGGGAATGCCTCCTCCCGCTGCGGGATTTCGATGAAAGGCTGTGATATTGTCGTCGGCGGCAGCGTGGGGCATTTCTCCGCGTTCATGGCTCAGGCGGGAACGCTACTAGTCTGCGGCGATACGGGACCCAATCTGGGGGATTCGCTATACGAAGCGGTGATCTATGTTCGTTGCACCATGCACTGTGTCGGCGCGGACTCCCGCGAGGAGCCGCTCGAAGCCGCTGACGAAGCCGAAGTTGCCCGCCTGCTGTCGGCGGCGGGCATGGAGTTCAGCCCTCGCGAGTTCAAAAAAGTCGCCTCGGCACGCAGTCTGTATCATTGGAATGCCGACGTGCATCAGGAGTATTAGCTTGACCCGTTCGTTTTCCCACGAAGAGAGCGCGGGGTACAACCGCCACACGATTTCGTACATCCGGCAGGCGGCCGATTGCGGTCTGTACGATATTCGCGGCATGGGGGCCAAACGGACTGTTCCGTCATTCGACGATCTGCTGTTTCTGACCGCCTCCGCTTCGCGTTATCCATTGGAGGGCTATCGCGAGCGGTGCGAAACCAAGACTGTGCTCGGTAAGCGAGTCGCCAAAAATCCGGTCGAGTTGGAGATTCCGATCACGATTGCCGGCATGAGTTTCGGCTCCCTGTCGGCCAACGTCAAGGAGGCCCTGGGAAGGGCCGCCACGGAGATGGGCACGTCGACCACCACCGGTGACGGTGGGATGACCCCTGAAGAGCGGGAGTCGTCGAAGACGCTCGTCTATCAATGTCTCCCTTCGCGTTACGGCTTCAACCCGGACGACTTGCGAAAGGCGGACGCCATCGAGATCGTCCTGGGGCAAGGGGCGAAACCGGGGGGCGGGGGGATGTTGTTGGGGCAAAAAGTGAATGCCCGCGTGGCCGAGATGCGCACGCTGCCTGAAGGAATTGACCAACGATCCGCCTGCCGGCATCCCGATTGGACGGGACCTGACGATCTGCGGATCAAGATCGAAGAGTTGCGAGAGATCACCGATTGGCGGGTGCCGATCTACGTGAAGATGGGGGCCACGCGCGTCCGCGACGACGTCAAACTCGCTGTGAAAGCGGGGGCCGACGTCGTGGTGATCGACGGTATGCAGGGAGGAACCGCCGCCACACAACAGGTGTTCATCGAACATACGGGAATTCCGACTTTGGCGGCCCTACCGCTGGCCGTTCAGGCGCTGGAAGAGATGGACGCCTGCGAGGACGTGCAACTGATCATTTCGGGGGGGATTCGCAGCGGCGGCGACGTGGCCAAGGCACTCGCACTGGGGGCCGACGCCGTCTCGATCGGACAAGCGATACTGATTGCCTTGGGGTGCAACCATGACACCTATCTGCAGAACGGGCAGGAATTCGACGCGACGTCGGATTACGAGAAGCTGGGGACTGCACCCGGTTATTGCCATCATTGCCACACGGGACTCTGTCCGGTGGGAATTACGACCCAAGACCCGGTCTTGGAGAAACGTCTCACTCCCGAAGTGGGCGCTCGGCGGTTGCGAAACTATCTGCAAGTGCTCAACATGGAGCTCACCACGCTGGCCCGCGCTTGCGGAAAATCGAACGTGCATCACTTGGAGAAAGAAGATCTGGTCGCATTAACGGTCGAGGCCGCCGCGATGGCCAAGGTGCCGCTCGCCGGAACCGATTGGATCCCGGGACGTTCCTCAACTTAACGAACGTCCATTCGACAAGCGTCAAGCCTGATCCGTCAAACCTCACCCCCAACTCGAATACAGGTTCAACTTCAAAAATGAACGAACGAGAGCAGCTGCGTGAGACGATGGCCCAGGATGGGATCGAATTCCTGCTGGCACAATTCATCGATCTGCACGGGTCTGCGAAAGTCAAGATGGTGCCGGTCGAAAATTTCGACGACGCAATCGACGTCGGCGCGGGGTTTGCCGGCGCAGCCGTCTGGGGCGTGGGGCAGGGGCCGCACTCGCACGACATGTTGGCCCGCATCGATTTGGATAGTTATACCCCGCTGCCGTGGCTGCCCAATACGGCGCGGTTCGCGGCTGACCTGTATGTCGATGACGAATCCTATCCCTATTGCCCGCGCACGAATCTGAAACGCGTGTTGTCCGCAGCCCGGGAGCGAGGCTATGTCTTCAATGTGGGTATGGAGCCGGAGCACTTCCTCGTCACGCGCGGAGCCGATGGCAAGATCGCACCTTGGGACCCTGACAAGGTCGATTCACTGGCCAAGCCCTGCTACGACTTTCGCTCGATGGCGCCGGCGATGGAGTATCTGCAGGAGTTGACGCGCTCGTTGAACGACTTAGGCTGGGGCGTCTACCAGACCGACCACGAAGACGGCAACGGTCAGTACGAGGTAAATTTCGCCTATCAAGACGCGCTGACCACGGCGGACCGCATCACGTTTTTTAAGATGGCGACGTCGCAGATCGCCAAGAAATATGGCGCGATCGCCACGCACATGCCCAAACCGTTCAGCAACCGTACCGGCAGCGGATTGCATATCCATTTTCATTTGGCCGATGCGACGACCGGTGCGTGTCTGTTCGACGATGCGGACGACAAGCGGGGCTTGGGTTGCTCGCAATTGGGATATCACTTCGTAGGGGGCGTGTTGCGGCACGCCCGCGCGTTATGCGCGGTGACCAGCCCCACCGTGAATTGCTACAAACGTTTGCAACTTGGGTCCGGGCTATATTCCAGCCGCAGCGGGTTCACCTGGACGCCGGCGTTTATTACCTATGGCGATAACAATCGCACACAGATGATCCGCACCGCTGGTCCGGGGCATTTCGAGGATCGCACAGTGTCCGCCGGCTGCAATCCCTACCTGGCGCTGGCCGCCTATGTTGCCGCCGGGCTGGATGGCATCGAAAACAAAATCGATCCGGGCGACCCGAACCTGGGCAACATGTACGAACGACCGCTGAACGAAGTGCTCGAATCCGGCACGGGAATTCTCCCGCAATCGCTGTGGGAGGCAGTCCAGGAACTCCGAGAAGACGAAGTCATCCGTTCAGCCCTGGGCGTCATCGCCGACGAATTCATCGAACTCAAGACCAAGGAATGGGAAACCTACGACAGGCAGGTCACGCAATGGGAGATCGACGAGTATTTGACGTTTTTCTAAGGCCATAGGCCGTAGGCCTTAGACTTTAGGGTTGCCTGTTTAAGGTCGATACGGATGCGGCGAATTTGCCTTACTGCCTACTGCATTTTGCCTACTACCTACTGAAATGCCTCACCGTTTGTTGAAATTTGGACTGCGCCGCCACTATCCGGAACCGCGGATGTTTCGTGCGCCGGCGGAACTGAAGCCGGAGTATGACGTCATTATCATCGGCGGCGGCGGGCATGGATTGGCGGCGGCGTATTATCTCGCCAAAGAGCAGGGGATCACCAACGTCGCCGTTTTGGAGAAGGGCTACCTGGGAGGCGGCGGGACGGGGCGGAATACGGCGATCATTCGCTCGAACTACCTCACGCCGGAAGGGGCACGGTTCTATCAAGCCAGCGTCGAGTTGTTTCAGGACCTGTCGCGGGAACTCGATTTCAACATGTTTTATTCCGAAAGGGGGCACTTCACGCTGGCTCACTCTCCCGCGTCGCTGCGGATTCAACGCTGGCGGGCGGCGGTGAATCAACATTTGGGCATCGACAGCGAGGTCGTCGGGCCGGAGTTCATCAAACACGCTGTTCCAGAGATCGATCTGACGTGCGGCGGACATCAGGCGCCGGTTTGCGGGGCGTTGTACCATCCACCGGGCGCCATCGCCCGCCACGACGCGGTCGCCTGGGGCTATGCGCGGGGAGCCGATCGGCGGGGTGTGGAGATTCACCAAAAGACTGCGGTGAACGATATCGAGATTCGCGATGGCGCGGTCGCCGGAGTGCACACCGACCGCGGCTATATCAAAACCAGAAAAGTGCTCTCAGCGGTCGCGGGCTGGACCACGCATATCACCGACATGGTCGGGCTGCGCACGCCGCTGGTGATTCATCCCCTGCAAGCATTGGTCACCGAACCGCTCAAGCCGTGGTTGGACAACATCGTCGTCTCGGCCAGTTTGCACCTGTACGTCAGCCAATCGAGCCGGGGCGAACTGGTCGCAGGGGCTTCACTGGACCCGTATGAATTGATTTCCATGCGGTCGTCGCTCGATTTTGCCGAGGGGTTGAGTGCGCACATGCTTGATCTGTTTCCCTGTTTGGGAGACGTCACCGTTATGCGGCAATGGGCCGGGCTGTGCGACATGACGCCCGACTTTTCGCCGATCATGGGGACGACGCCGATACGCGGGTTTTACATCGACGCCGGCTGGGGCACGTGGGGTTTCAAAGCCACGCCGATCAGCGGACAAACCATGGCGGCCACTGTTGCCGACAACCAGGACCACGAACTGATCCAAGCCTTCAATCTGTCGCGCTTCGGCCGATTCCAACTCGTTGGCGAAAAAGGGGCCGCCTCGGTCGGACATTGAGGGAGGCGCGAGGCTTGAGGGGACAGGCTTGAGGGTTGGCTGGGAGAATCGAATTGAAAAGAATGTCGAATTGCATGCCAATGGTATAGACACACGTTTCGCCTAGAATCATCAGACGCCCCCATTATTTCCTCAAGCCTGTTCCCTCACGCCTCAAGTCTTCCACCATGAAATCCCTCCGCTGTCCCATCAACGGTCCCCGTCCGCTGCAGGAATTTCAGTACGGCGGCGAATTGCGCGAGATGCCGGACCCTGACGCGGCGTCGGACGAAGAGTGGGCGGATTACGTGTTTCACCGCAACGGCGGGCCGGCGGTTAAACGGGAGTGGTGGTATCACGTTCCCAGCGGCACCTGGTTCATTGCCGAGCGGGATAATCAGAGCGATACCGTTGTGCGGACCTATTTGTACGGTCGGGAGACTGTGCATGAATAAGCGGCTGCCGCCCTGCGCCGGCGAGTGGATCGATCGCAACCGAACGATCGAATTCCGCTTCGAAGGTGTGACCTATCAGGGGTATGCGGGGGACGTGCTCTCCAGCGCGCTGTGGGCCAACGGCGTGCGGATGTTGGGGCGTAGTTTCAAATACCATCGCCCGCGTGGGATCTATAGCCTCGCCGGCCACGATGCGAACGTGATGGTCGAGAACGGCGCAGAGACGAATCTCCGCGGCGATCGGTTGCTGATCACGCCGGGGATGGACGTACGGGCCGTGAATACGGTCGGTGGGCTGCGCCGCGATCGGCTGCGAGTGACCGAATGGTTCAGCCGCTACTTGCCAGTGGGGTTTTATTACAAGGCCTTTCACACGCCCCGTCGAATGTTTCCGTTCTATGAACGGCAAATGCGCAAGGCGGCCGGATTGGGCCGCATCAATCCGTCGGCCACCTCTCCGCATACGCCGAAGGACTATGCCTTTTGCGATTTGCTGGTGGTGGGGGGAGGCCCGTCAGGACTTTCCGCAGCAATTTCGGCAGCGGAGCAGGGCGTTCAGGTGTTGTTGGTGGATGAGAATCCGCAGCTCGGCGGAAGTTTCTTGTGGCAGCATGCGAGAAATCCGGACGCGCGGCGGGAACTCGATGATTTGTTGTCCCGCGCCGGCGAGTTGGAGAATCTGAGTGTCCGGCTCAATACCCAGGCGGGCGGATATTATTCCGATCAATGGATCGCCCTGTTTGATGGGCAGCGGATGACCAAACTCCGTGCCCGTGCGACGCTCATCGCCAGTGGTTCGATCGAGCAGCCGGCGGTGTTTGAGAACAATGATCTGCCGGGCGTGATGCTCGCGTCGGCGGCACAGCGATTGCTGCATCTGTATGCCGTGAAACCGGCGGAGTCGGTGGTCGTGTTGACCGCCAATGACGACGGTTATCGCGCGGCTGTCGACCTCCATGCTGCCGGCGTCAAAGTGCACATCGTCGATCCCCGCGATACGGGCGAGCCGTCGGGACTGGCGCAGGCTGCGTCGGCGGCCGGCATATCGATTCAGACCGGCACGGTTGTTCAAAAGGCGATTCCCGTGAAGGGCAAATCGGGAATCTGCGCGGCGCAGATCGTAAGAACCGGTGAAGCGCGCGCAACCTCGTCACAGGTTGAATGCGACGGAATTATCGTGAGTACAGGTTGGGCACCGAACGCGGCGTTGCTGTATCAGGCGGGGGTGAAGTTTCGCTATGCGGAACAGGTTGAGCAGTTGGTTCCACGTGAAATCCCGTCAGCGATCTTTGCTGCCGGCCGTGTGAATGGCGTTTACGAACTGTCGGACCGCATCGCCGATGGACGCCGCGCAGGATTGGCTGCGGCCGCCTGTTTGGGCAAGTACGGCGGTGAAATTCCTAGTGCCCCAATTCATCAAGGGGTTGTGCCGAGCCACGCCTATCCGGTGTTTTCCTCCGCCGGAAACAAGGCGTTTGTCGATTTCGACGAAGACCTGCAACTGGTCGACATCGTCAACGCACATCAAGAGGGATACGACAATATCGAATTGCTCAAGCGGTATTCCACAGCCGGCATGGGACCCAGTCAGGGCAAACTGGCCAATATGAATGCGGTGCGGATTCTCGCAAAACTGAACGGAAAGTCGATCGACGAGACCGGCACGACGACGTCCCGGCCGTTTTATCAACCGGTACGGATGGCGCTGTTGGCGGGCCGGCGGTTTCACCCACTGCGCCGCACTCCAATGCATGCATGGCATGTGACGGCCAATGCGGAAATGATCCATGCCGGCGCCTGGATGCGGCCGGAGTATTACCACGAGGAGCAGAAATCGCGGTCGGCTTTAATCCTGGCTGAGGCGGTTCATGTGCGCAACGCAGTGGGCCTGATTGACGTTGGCACATTGGGGAAGATCTATGTCCACGGCCCCGATGCGGCTGCATTTTTGGAGCGGATCTACACGGGCCGCTTTTCCAACCAGCGGGTCGGACGTTTGCGGTATGGATTGGCGTGCGACGAAACGGGCGTAATCGTCGAAGACGGCGTCGTGGCCCGCGTTGCGGCCGATCAGTTCTACGTCACCGCCACCAGTAGCGGCGTTGCCGCGTTTTATCGCGAGTTGCAGCGGTGGGCGATCCTGTTCGGCATGGACGTGCAGTTGGTGAACGCCACCGGGCATTTGACCGCGATGAATCTCGCCGGGCCGCAATCGCGCGAGGTATTAGAGCAATTGACCGACTTGGACCTCGCGCACGAGTCGTTTCCCTACTTGGGAGTACGAGAGGCTGAGGTGGCCGGGGTCCCGGCGGTGTTGATGCGGGTGGGTTTTGTCGGTGAACTGGGGTATGAAATCCACGTGCCTGCGTCTTACGGCCTGCATGTGTGGACGGCGATTATGAAGGCGGGGCAAGCGGCCAAGATTCGTCCGTTTGGCCTCGAAGCGCAACGGCTGTTGCGTTTGGAAAAGGGACATTTTATCGTCGGCCATGACACGGATGCCCTCACGAATCCCTTTGAAGCCGACGCTGCTTGGGCGATCGGTCGAGGCAAATCGTATTTCGTCGGCAGCCGGAGCTTGGAGATCGTCCGCCGTCGACCGCTCACTCGCCGTCTGGCGGGAGTGGTGTTTTCAGAGGACCAACGAACCGAGCTTCCGCAAGAGTGCCATTTAGTGATTCACAAAGGGGACATCGCCGGGCGAATCACGAGCATTGCCCCGGAAACGACGCTGGGGCATCCCATCGGCATGGCCTTTCTGCATCCCGACCTGTGCGAACCGGGACAAGAAATCACCGTCCGCATCGACGGCGGCAAAGCGGTCCAGTGCCGCGTAGCGTCGATGCCGTTTTATGATCCCGAACACACCCGGCAAGGATAGAAGCGGCGACGACATGTCGGTACCGGAACCTATGCTGCGTCGCAGCCCGATCCATCACCTCCTGGCGGCCCGCCGGCCGGAATGGGGGACGATCTGCAAGATGCAGATTGCCGTTCGTTTTCAGGCGACGGAACTGGAACGGGACGCCATGTCGACGCTGGCGGTTTGCGACGCGAGCGGTCTGTTGAAATTGGGGATCAAAGGGGGGGAGGCCGAAAGTCTACTGGGGGACGAGGTAGTGCCCATGCCAGCGGGCATCTATGAAACAGCAACTTTGACCGACGGGGGGCTGATTGCGCGGTTGGGGGCCGATGAGTTCTTTCTGGAGAGCGGCGTCAGTGGTGAGACGGCGGGAATGATGCGCGAGCGACTGAGCAAGTTCTCAGGGCGGGCATTTGCCGTGGAGCGACAGGAAGCAACGTTCATGCTATTCGGCTCGCGGTCCGGCGAAGTGTTGGCACAAACCTGCGGCCTGGACATGTCCGCCGCCGTGGCGGAACGTTATTTGGCGACGCGTGTAGCGGCCGTCAATTGCGGTGTATTGCCGAGTCACCGAAACGGTGTACCGCTGTATCGATTCTGGGTGGACTACAGCTTCGCTGAGTCATTGTGGGATTCGCTCGCGACCATCTGCGATGAACTGGGCGGTTCGATCATCGGAGTGGGGTGCGTGTGGCCGGAGCAGTTTTGACTGCGGGCGGCAAGTGCGCACCGTTTTCAGCGAACTGTCATTCCGATTCCAGCAACCGCTGTCCCAGGGCGATTGCGCCGAGCACACCCGCCCGATTGTCGAGGCCCGGCGGCACAATAAACATGTCGATCGCCTCGGTAATCGCCGGCGAGTCCACGTAGCCGGCCAGAAACGTCTGGACCTTGTCACGGACCGGATCGAAGAGATGAGATCGCATCACGCCGCCGCCGATGATGATTCTTTCCGGCGACAACGTGCAGATAAAATTCACCAGCGCCCACGCCAGATAGTCGGCTTCTAGATCCCACGCGGGATGATCCCTGGGGAGCGTTTCGGCCGGTTGTTCCCATCGATCCTCCAGCGCCGGCCCCGACGCCAGCCCTTCCAGGCAATCGCCGTGAAACGGGCAATGCCCCTCATAGGGGTCGCGGGTTCGGTCGTGCGGAACCCGGACGTGTCCCATTTCCGGGTGAATCAGACCGTGCATAAGCCGGCCGTTGATCATCCCGCCGCCGCCGATGCCCGTGCCGATTGTGAGGTAGAGAAAACAATCCAGTCCGCGGGCCGTTCCCCAGCGCCATTCCCCCAGCGCGGCGGCGTTGACGTCGGTATCAAAGGCCACCGGTACGCCCAGCGCATCGCGTAAGGGGCCAACGACGTTCGTCTCCCTCCAGCCCGGTTTGGGTGTGGAGGTAATGAATCCGAACGTCGACGAATTCACGTTGGGATCGACCGGTCCGAAGGACCCGACCCCAATCGCAGCCACAGGGCCGAATTCCTTGGACTGGACGTCGAAGAAGTCGATCGCGCGCTGGAGTGTTTCCGCGGGATTCGTCGTGGGAAAGCGGTCGACGGCCCGCAGGTCGTCCGGGCCCGTTCCGATCGCGCACACAAACTTCGTTCCACCCGCCTCGATTCCGCCAACAAGTTCGCTCATGGTGTTTAATGTGAGATATCAGGACCAATTACGTCAAGGGATTTTTGCTTATTCCTGCGGGCGACCACAATGTCGACGGCTTTTCTTGAGAATACGACGAATTGCGCCAAACGGTATGCGACCTGCTTTCTGAAAGATCGTTCCGGAAGCGTTTCAATCGCGGGCAAATTTCGTGGCCGTTGACACGATCGAAACACGTGGTACCGTCCGTTCTGTCCGAAAGCGGAACAATTTCACAAAAAAGTGTGGGCAATGTGCGATACAGAAGAGAGGTTTTTGACTGTGAGTGCGGAAAAAACGATTCTCGTCACCGGCGGAGCCGGTTACATCGGCAGCGTGGCGGTCGAGCAACTCGTGCAAAGCGGGGCGCGGGTCGTTGTCTTTGACAACCTTTCGCAGGGACATCGCGACGCTGTGCACCCCGAAGCGCTGTTTGTCGAAGGGGACCTGCTGGACGCAGAGGCGATCGACGGTGCGATCGCGGAGCATCGTCCGGAAAGCGTTTTGCACTTTGCGGCGCATTCGCTCGTGGGCGAATCGATGCAGACGCCGCTCCGTTATTTGGGCAACAACGTGATTGCCGGGGTCAATCTGTTTCGAGCGATGATCAACCACGACGTACGGCAGGTGATTCTCTCGTCGACGGCCAATTTATTCGGTGAACCGGAAGAAATTCCCATCACCGAAAAAACCTCGATCGTTCCTGGAAGTGCCTACGGCGAATCGAAATACATCCTTGAACGCATGCTCCGCTGGTTCGAACAGATTCACGGCTTGCGCTATGCGGCACTGCGGTACTTCAACGCTGCCGGCGCCACACCTGAGCGTGGTGAGGATCACTCCCCGGAGACGCATCTGATCCCCCTGGTGCTTGAGGTGGCGCTCGGCCAGCGGGAACAGATCACGATTTTTGGCGACGACTATCCTACCGACGACGGTACCTGTGTCCGCGATTACATTCACGTTTCTGACCTGGCCCAGGCGCACATTCTCGCGCTCGACGCTCTGAAGGACGGCAGCCGCGTCTATAACCTCGGCAACGGCAATGGCTTTAGCGTCAAGGAGGTGGTCGAGACGGCGCGAGAAATTACTGGTCATCCCATTCCGATTGTGATCGGCGAGCGCCGGCCCGGCGACCCGGCGACCCTGGTAGCCGGCAGCCAAAAGATTCGCAAGGAACTAGGCTGGAAGCCGCAGTTTCCCCACCTGCAGGACATCATGCAAACGGCCTGGAATTGGCACCAGAAGCATCCGGACGGGTATGCCAAATAAGACTTCCCCGGAAGTGGCCGCGGTCGTCCGCGTGTTCTTGCGGGGATCGGTCTATTCGGGCTGTAGCTTTGCCGCGCGGCGGTATTCGTCGACGACGAGTTGCGGGAAGATGACGGCATCCTTCAAGTACCGACCGGCCAAACGTCGCGGATTGGTAAGCATGCGGTGCAGCCATTCCAGCCGCATCTGCTGGATCCACCGCGGCGCCCGAATTTGACGCCCGGCCAGGAAATCAATCGTCCCGCCAGCTGCTACCGCGACCTTGGCGTTGAGTTGATCGCGGTGCTGCGCCAACCACAATTCCTGTTTCGGGGCGCCCAGCCCGACGACGAGCAGGTCCGGAGCGGCGCTGTTCACCTTGGAGAGAATCCGCTGATTCTCGGCCTCGCACGTTTCAAAACCCAACGGCGGACTATCGACGTCGACAACGTTGACGCCGGGCCAGCGCTGTTGGATTCGCGCCGCGGCGCTCTCTGCCACGCTCGGCATGCCGCCGAGGAGAAACAGGCGCGGCGCAGCTCGCGCCGATCCGGCGGCGATCAACTGCGGGACGAAATCAGATCCAGCAACTCGGCAGGGGAGCGCCTTTTTGAGCCATCGCGAGGCGGTCACCACCGGCCAGCCATCGGCCACCACCAGGCTGGCTGCAGCGTACGCCTCGCGAAAGGCGACGTTTTGGCTTAACTGAACGATGTGATCGACGTTGGGCGTGAATACAAGCTCGCATCGTCCCGCTGGACGATCCATCCGGCTGAGCGCCCACGCGATTGCGTCATCCATCGTGACTTGATGGATGTCGATCCCGAACATCGTGACGTAGGGGAGTGGTGAACCGATATTAACAGGCCCCATTGGCAGTCAACACAGCCGGAACGGTTTGCAGCAATAGTTTGATATCCAGCAACAGGGAGCGCTGCTCGATGTATTCGATGTCCATTTGCAGTTGTTTTGGGAACGGAATGTTGCTGCGGCCCGAAACTTGCCAAATGCAGGTCAGCCCGGGCGTGACTTCCAAACGACGCAAATCGTCCCAGGAGTATTGTTCTACTTCGCTCGGAACTGGCGGACGAGGTCCGACCAGGCTCATATCGCCCAATAACACATTGAACAGTTGCGGCAATTCGTCCAGGCTGGATTTACGCAATACGCGGCCCACCGCTGTCACGCGCGGATCGCGAGCCATTTTGAATGTCCGGCTGTCGGTGTGCTGGTTTTGCTCGCGCAACTGGTCCTTTAATTGGTCGGCCTTGTCCGCCATGGAGCGGAACTTGAAACATGTGAATTCGCGACCTTTCAGCCCCACACGTGTGTGCCGATATATTGCAGGACCGCGGCTGGTGAGGCGAATCGCCAAGGCGATGACGCACAACAGCGGCGACAACAACAATAGCGCCGAAGCCGACACGGCGATATCGAGGGCGCGCTTCGCGAATAGGTAAGCGGGTCGCGTTTGATCCGAGTTAGCGACATCGGAAAAGGCTGGGGCGATTTCCCGTAGGTCGGCGCGAGTGGATTTTTTGCGACTGGGCTTTTCAAGTCTGTGCTCCGCCCGCCATTGATGAACGGGAGCACGAGAAATTGTTTGGGAGTGAATAGGAAACGTGGGGATGACAGTATTGGCCGACTGACCGTTCTCCAACATACATCTTCCTCGAGTTCATCTAGGAGTTGTCGTAAACCAATGATTTGTGAAGACTGCGGGTAGGTTGTCGCTTGTTGAATTGCGAGCCGACGTGGGCATGCAGTTTAAGGTCACAGAAAAGTTCGGGTTTTTACGGACACCGTCTCTCGACGCAAATTGCAAGCCAATCGATTCCGAATTCGAACGACGTTTGCCGATCGATGCGCGTTCTCACTGAGGGAGAAGCCAGGCTGCGGCCCAAAAAACCGAGGATTTGGTGGGCAAAAATGATCTCCGGAAAGTCTCTCTTGGGGGCACTGCGTCGCCTAGCGTTTATCGAAATGATAATCGGAGGTTGATAATTCTAAGGGATTTGGCCTACATCCCAGCGGCGCGCCGTGGGGCTTTGTGGTCCGGTTTCCTGAGCTCTCCCTGTACCACCGCTAAGATTCGTGGTGTCCTTCTCATTCCGCCGGATTGACGCCCCGTTGAGGCGGTTAGGGCACCCGTCTTGGCGATCCAGAGAACGGCCTTGGACGCCTGCTCTTGGAGTTTCTGCGGGCCCAACTCATGCACGGCAATTTGCGGCGGCTTGGCACACGACGTGCTTCATATTTCGCGTGACAGAGTCTATACATACCCACGCAAACGACCGACTTCCCCTGAGAAGGCTTTGATGCTTGTTGAATCCTCCGCTGTCACCGACTCTGCGGAATTGTGCGGCGCGACCGTCGCCGTCGTCGTGGTGAACTACGGCACGGCCGATTTGGTGGTCCAGTGCCTCGATTCACTGCAAACGGCACAGAACCAGTGCAGTTCCCTAAGGGTCCTTGTTGTCGACAACGCATCGGCGGATGATTCCGTTGAAAGAATTCAGGCGGCAATCAACGACCGCAGTTGGACGGACTGGGTCGAAGTGATCGTTGCCCCGCGTAATGGCGGATTTTCGTATGGGAACAACCTGGGAATCCGCCGCGCCCTTGCAGCAAATGATCCGCAAGTGGATGCGGTCTGGCTGCTGAATTCCGATACGATCGTCCGCCCGCAGGCGCTGGACGCGTTGCTTGCGGCATTTGACCGAGATCCGTCGGCTGGCATTGTCGGCAGCCGTTTGGAAGACCTCGACGGCACGCCGCAGACATCGGCGTTTCGGTTCCAGACCATCAGCCGTGAGTGGGCACGCGGGTTGAATTTGGGTTTGTGGTTTCGCTTGTTCCCCGCTGCCGAGGTTGCCCGCGAACCGGCCGATCAGGCATGCGAAACGGACTGGCTGGCCGGCGCAAGCATGTTGATCCGCCGCGAGGTTTTTGACGACGTGGGGCTGCTCGATGAGGGCTATTTTCTCTATTACGAGGAAGTCGATTTTTGCCTGCGCGCGGCCCGCCAGCACTGGCGGACGATCTATGTCCCCACCAGCCGCGTCGTGCATCTCGTCGGCCAGAGTTCCGGCGTCACTCGCCGCGATGCGATGCTGCGCCGTATTCCCGAGTACTGGTACGATTCGCGGGCACGGTTCTTTTCACGACACTATGGGAAATTGCCGCGTATCGCCGCCGATTTGGGCTGGTTGTCAGGACATCTGCTGCATCGAATACGCTGTTTTGTGCAGCGCAAGCCGGTCACTTTTCCGCCGTACTTGTTGCGAGACTTTTTGCGATTTAATTTTTGGTGGCCGCACCGCGTGGGGTAACTGATGCGGAGAACAGGATTCACATGTTAGCGCAAGAATTAGAACGTGCGGAAGAGAAACCGCAATTTGCCGAACCGCCGCTGAGCGAGATCGAGCTCGAAAGACGGTCACGAACCAATCAGAACCCGCCGGGACGGTCTCTTTGGCAGTTGTGGGGCGAGGATTTGATCACGCATGACGGCAAGCTGCTCGAACAGGGCTTCTGGGCGTTGGCCGTGCACCGCTTTGGAAACTGGCGGATGGGCATCAAGTCCAAGGTGCTGCGGTGGCCTTTTTCCTTGGCGTATAAATTCCTTTACCGCTTTGTCGAATGGACCTGCGGCATCAGCCTGCCTTATACGGTGAAGGTTGGCCGGCAGGTGAGAATCTGGCATCACAGCGGGATGATCTTCAACGCGGTGTCGATCGGCGACCGTGTACAATTGAGGCAGAACACGACTTTTGGTGTCGTCCGGACAGTTCACAACTTCGAACTTCCCGTTATTGAGGAAGGCGCGGACATCGGTGTCGGAGCAGCGATTCTCGGTCCGGTCCGCATCGGAGCAAACGCGGTGATAGGTGCAAATTCCGTAGTGTTGAGTGATATTCCGCCCAACACCGTCGCCGTAGGTGCTCCGGCGAAAGTGGTGCGGAATCTGGAGTGGGCCCGCGAGGGCGGGCATGACGACGAGGGGACCGAGACGCGATGAGTGAGACTTTGGGCGTCGTGGTGATCGGTCGCAACGAGGGGGAACGCCTGCGGCGCTGCCTGCAATCCGTACAACGATGCGATCTTCCTGCGGTATTCGTCGACTCCGGTTCCACGGACGACAGCGTCGCCATCGCGCAATCGTTTGGGTATACCGTAATCGACCTCGATTTAACGGTTCCCTTCACGGCAGCCCGGGCGAGACACGAGGGATATCGCCGTCTGCTGGATGAGCGGCCGGACCTCGAATCGGTGATGTTTGTCGACGGCGATTGTGAAATCGAATCGAGTTGGCCACCGACCGCCGAGACATTTTTGCGGCAACATGAGGACGTCGGCATAGTTGCCGGGCACCGAAGCGAGCGATTTCCGGAAGCGTCGGTCTACAACCGGCTGTGTGATTTTGAATGGGACGCACCGATCGGTGAAGTGGCAGCGATTGGCGGCGACTCGATTGTGCGGGTGAATGCCTATCAGGCCGCCGGCGGATTCAACCCGTCCGTCCCGGCCGGCGAGGAGCCGGAGTTATGTCACCGCATCCGTGCCGCCGGTTGGAAGGTATGGCGAATCGATACCGGGATGACCATTCACGATGCGGCGATGTCTCGTTTTAGTCAATGGTGGAAGCGGTTGACCCGCACCGGATACGGCGGCTTCGACGTGGAACGCCGTTTCGGAATCGGCGTATTCGACCGCATCCTAAAAAGCGCACTGGCCTGGGGCGTTGCGATTCCTGTGCTGGCTGTCGCGGTGGCTGTTGCGGCATATCAATATGCCGACGGGATCAGCGCGGTGTCCGTGCTTGCTGCGGTGGCGGGACTTTGGGCATTGCAAACCCTTCGCATTGCCCACAACACGCGCCGCAGCGGTCATTCTTGGCGGCGAAGCTGGGAATATGCCTGGTTCACAATGCTCGCCAAATTTCCGATTGTGATCGGCTGTTTGAAATCGATGTGGGCCACGATGACGGGCCGAGGAACACGGATTATTGAATATAAATCGCCGATCGAGAACTCGTCGGCGTAGCACGCATCGCCGCGTAAGTACGGACGCGTAACACGTTCTTCGATAGATTCTTGCTGATTTTCCTTAAGGAACCTTTCCCGTTGAAACCGCACCTGGGTCATTTGCTACGCAGTTGCCGCCAACGCGCACAGGACAGCCTGCAGCGCGTGAAGCTCCGCCAGGGTGCGTACGCGCGTTGTTCGATCCTCGTCTGCGGCGAACGCTTGGACATCGCCCGTTCGCAGGTCCATCCGATACTGGATTGGGTCAGCGACCAACGAGTGGGGTGGCTGTGGCGCGACAATGCCCATTCGCCGCAGTTGTGGCGGAAGGCCCGGCCGAGAATTGCCTTTCTGCAAAGCTATTGGGATACGCCATTTGCCGAATTGGAGTCGCTGGTCGGACTGATCCGGACCGAGTCCCCCGCGACGAAAGTGTGTTATTTGGACTGGTTCGCGCCGGCTCACATTCCCGAACCGCGATTGTTTGACTTGGTCGATCTTTACGTCAAGAAAAACGTCCTGCGGGACCGCACGCAATATCTCCGTGGAATGTGCGAAACGAATCTCGTCGAGTACGAGGCGCAGTGGGATCAATCCTTTCTCAACCCGCGTCAGGGCATCTTGACGGAACAACAATTGTCCAAATTGTCGGTGGGGTGGAGTTTCGCCGCGGATCGCCGGTTGGTGACGCATCTGCAGTCAGGCGCTTCAGCCAATTCGAGCCGACCGATCGATTTGCACTGCCGCATCTTTAGCAAGAACGAAAAGACGTGGTACCACCACATGCGCAGCCGTTGCATGTCGGCCGTCCACCAATTGGCCGCGACGGTGAACAACTGCGAACAGGTCGTCTGCACGGCGGCGCGACTGGCGTGGAAAGAGTACATGCGGGAGCTTTCTCTGAGCAAGGCCTGCTTGAGTCCCTTCGGCTATGGCGAAGTCTGCTGGCGGGACTTTGAGGCAATCGCCGCGGGGGCGGCGTTGGTCAAACCGAGCATGGAACACCTGCAGGTTGTGCCTGATATCTATGTTCGGGATGAAACGTATCTCGACGTCGACTGGTCGTTTGCCGATTTGAAGGCCAAGTACGAGGCGATCCGCGACGCCGCCCTCCGCGACCGGCTGGCAAGCAATGCCGCCGAGCGCTGGAGGGAATTCGCCGCGACGGGCTGGAACGAGCTTTGGTACGGGACGCTGGAAAAACTTTATCAAACTTAATGGCGGGCTATGGTTACCTCAATTCGCCGAATCACCAGTTGGTTGGGCCATCGCGGACGCGAATGCGGCGTACATATCAACCGGCTCCGCCAGCCGTCCCATGCACCGCGCGTCGTTTTCTGCATGGATGGTCCCAACGACGGCATGGCTTCGGGACTGCGGGGATACGCCATGGCGGACCAGCTCCGCCGTTTGGGCTGGCGGGCCACGATCTTTCCACACCAGTTGGAGAAATGCCAGCGGAGTCGGCTGTTTCGTTTTGAGTCTCCCGACGTCGTCGTGCTGCAAAAGGCACGTCATTCACTGAATTGCCCGTCGCTGTTCACGGGAGCGAAAGTGGTACTCGACGTTGATGACGCCGATTTCCTCGATGGTGCGTTATCCGATCGCTATCGGGAGGTTGTCAGCAGTTGTGACGCGGTGATCGCCGGCAGCCGGTTCGTTGCCGATTGGGCGCGGCAGTTCAATCCGAAGGTTACGATTATCTGGACCGGCAAGAGCCCCTCGCCCCAATACGAATCTTGGCCCAAGAAAAACGAAACGCCGACCGTTATCTGGGCGTGTTCCAACCCGCACGCGTATTTGCCGGAGGCCGAACTTGTCAAACAGGTGATGTTGAACGTGCGGTCACCGGAAAAGCTCTCGTTTGTACTGGCCGGCGTCCGCAACGAATCGTTGGCCGACGAATGGTTACAGCCGCTGGTGCACAGGGGCATCCAGTGTCAGAAGCAGCCGTTCTGCGACTATGGTCGTTTCGTGCAATCCATCGGCAGTGCTCATATCGGTCTCGCGCCGCTGCTGCCGGAATTGTCGCCATTCAGTGCGGGAAAGTCGTTCGGGAAAGTGCTCGCCTATTTGGATGCATACGTGGCTTGCATTGCCTCCAATTGTTGCGACCATCCCCAATTCTTTCGCCGCGGTGAAAACGGCATGTTGGCAGATTCGATAGACGAGTGGGTCGCCGCCGTCGACCACCTTGTCGCTGACGAGGCAGCCCGCTCGGCGATGGCCTCGGCGGCCAAACGGGACTATCTGACAACACTCACCAGCGAAGCCTCTGCTTTGAAGCTTAACGATGCGCTGCAGCGCGTGATGACCGATGGAAACGGCAAGACGCAGGTTTTCGACGAACAGAGAATCCAGTTGGCCGACCGTACGGTGTCGGCATTGCTCCCCGAGGGCGACGAATAGCCATGATTAGCCATCAACACAAAGCCATCTTCATCCACGTGCCGAAATGTGCGGGGAGCTCCGTCGAGCATTTGCTATCGGGGGGGCGCCCCAAGCGGGAGGATGTCGACTATGAGCATTTGTGGGGCTGGTGCCCCAAACGCAGAATTCATTTGCAGCACGCGACGGCGACACAACTGCTGGAATTGGAACTGGTCACGGAAAGTCAATGGCGCGATTATTTTAAGTTTGCATTCGTACGCAATCCGTTCGATCGCACCTGTTCGGACTATTTTTGGATGCAGAGCCAAACGGAGACGCCCGGCGGGTTTTGGGAGTACATTGAGCGCCGCAGCCGATTCGCCTCGATCCTGGCAAATCCGGGTCACCCGAGCTATCGCGGAGATCATCTGGTCCCGCAGCGGGATTTCGTCTGTGTCGATGGACAGTTGGCAGTCGACTTCATCGGCCGGTTCGAGAATTTCGAACGCGATCTTGCATCGATCCTAAAGCGGCTACAGATTGACGACGTGCGGGTGCCGCACCTGAAAAAGGGACGTCGGCGACATCAGCACTATTCCCATTTCTATTCCGAACCGATGCGAAAAAAGGTGACGGCGCTCTACGCGGAGGATCTCGCGGCTTTCGATTATCGGTTCGATGATCGCCGGAACATCATGACGAACATCAGTCGGTACGTTTGGCCGGTCCGGCATACCTTGGGCAGTTGGAAACATGCGGCCCAGATGAAGTTCGGCACCTGACGTTGATCAGTGACTGAATTACGTCGCCCCGCTTTCACGCGGCGTCTTCGTCCACTGTGTGTCGGCCTTGCGGAAGAACGCGAGGTACTGCGGCAGGTATCGCAAGAAATAGCGGACCACACCCCACAGGACATGCCGGTTGATCGACTTCGGCGCAAACGAGACCGCCACGGCGAACAACGTCGCCAAAAACAGGACGAGCGTTGTCGCAGCAACGACGAAGGGAATCGCGCTGCCGCCCGCGGCCCACAGTACACCCGTCACCGCCAGCGCCGCCCCTTGTAACAGGACCAGCAGTACCAGCGGCGGAACGAGCAAGTCGCACGCCAGCCCCAACGACGACAGACGGCCGCGCCACAGGAAATCCCCCAGCAACCGCGGCAGGTCATCGCGCATGAACGTCAATTGCGAATGCGACCAGCGACGGCGCTGCGTCACCGCGACCCGCTTGGTTTTGGGAAGTGGTCCACGGACGACCGCTTCCGGGCAAAAATATGTGCGGTTCCCTTTTAGCGCCAGATCAACGCCGAGTTTATAATCTTCGCCCGCATGACCCCCGGCCAACGGTGCCTCGGCTGCTAGTGACCAAGGGAGTGCCATGCCCGAACCGTTGAGCAAGCAGGGCAGCCCCAAGAGTTTCATGCCCAATGGACGCACCGCATTGCGGACGGTGAACGCAAACGACGACACGTGGTCGGTGGCATCTGTGCCGTTGCCGTCGACATCGAGTACGTATTTCGCCTGCACGGGAGTTTGTCGCTGCATGGCCGCGGCGGATACCTGGGGCAAGAAGCCCTCTTCAACAATGGTGTCGGCATCCACGATCACCATCACATCGGGTGGATCGGCACGCAGATAATCGCGGCCAGCGTTCAAGGCCCACCCTTTGCCGTGCTGCTGTGGTTCATTGACTTCGACGACTTCGGCCCCAGCATCGCGTGCCACCTGCGCCGTGGCGTCGCTGCCGTTATGGGCGATCTCCACCAGCCGCCCCCGCGTGCCCCATT
>CALFYU010000233.1 GCA_937952455.1 uncultured Planctomycetaceae bacterium | reverse complement strand
CAACAGAACTGTGTCTTACCCTAGTTTCGCCATTCATGAACCTCGGCGCCAGGATTTTTTCGACTGATCTCGGACCGGGACCCCGCGGTCATGCCGTCAAATCGGCCACCATCCTAGTACACGGCAGTCAACTGCTCAACGCCGATGGCTATGAGAAATGACCGGAATTATCTGATTTTCCGCACCAAAGACACCGCCGCCCGCCGGGATGGTTGGACAAGGGCGAACATCGTTTGCAAGCGAATTGCGATTCCGTGAAATGCGTGCGAAGCGGACCTCCGCTTCGATATGTTCCTGAAGACTTTCGTTCGGGAACGGGGGAACAAAGTGGCGAGATGCGACTCAATTCTACGTCCGAAATCGCGATTGCTCAACTCCGGCAATAGTTCCCGCCCGGGAAACGCCGCACCATGCGTTTCATCTCCAAAACGGTCAACGTCGACAGGATGCGGGAATGTTCGATGTCGGCGCCGCGGAGAATCTCGTCGACGTGCACCGGCTCTTTGGGAATCAGACTCAATATTCGCCGTTCCTGGTCGCTCAGTGAGAGTTCCCGCGGGCTGTGGACTTCGGCAGGCGCCTCGCCGTTGCCTGTTGGTCCTGGAGCGGTTTGCGGCGGGGGAACGGTGACCGGTTCGGTCAGGGGACCGAGTTCTTCCAGGACGTCGTCGACGCCGGTGACGAGCTTTGCTCCGTCGCGGATCAGGTCGTGGCATCCACCGGCAGCCGGCGTATCGATCCGCCCCGGTACGGCGAAGACCTCCCGCCCCTGTTCCATGGCGTGCCGTGCGGTGTGCAGCGCCCCGCTCTTGCGCGAGGCTTCGACGACGATCACCCCCAACGACAGGCCGCTAATGATCCGATTTCGCTGCGGAAACAATCCCGCCAGCGGCTTTTGGCCCAGCGGCGATTCGCTGACGAGTGCGCCGTGCGCCGCCACGTCCTGGGCGAGGTTGTCGTGCTCGGCGGGGTAAATTTCGTCCACCCCCGTGGCGAGCACCGCCACCGTGCGGCCTCCGGCCTGCAGGGCGCCGCGATGGGCGAACCCGTCGATCCCCCGCGCCAACCCGCTGACGACTGTGATCCCCGCCCGGGCCAAACCCCCGGCCAGTTTTTCCGCTTGTCGGCGGCCATAGGGAGTGCAGCTTCGCGAACCGACGATCGAAATCGCCAGCGCGTCGCGCGGCTCGAAGCGTCCGCGGCAATAGAGCACCGCCGGGGGATCGGGAATCTCGCGGAGCAGGCGGGGATAGTCGTCGCGATGCGGGGCCAATAACCGCACGCCTCGCTGCCGGCACCGGGCGATAACCAATTCGCCCGCGTCGCTACGGCGCGCTTCAAACAGCGCCGCCGCAACTTTGGGGCCGATTCCCGGCACGGCCTGCAGCATATCGGGCGGCGCAGCCAGGACTGCTCCGGGCGTCCCAAATCGCTCCAGCAACAGTTGATGCAACCGCGGGCCGACCCCGGGAACGAGATTTAGCCGGAGCGCGTCGAGCAGTTGTTCGTCGTCTTCGAGGATGTCGGTCACGTGGTAAATCACTTCCAGGGGCGCAAGGTGATCGGTCACATCGTAACACGGTTTTGCGGCGGATGGCGAATGATTTTCCGGCGAACACTGCATTCTCCCGGCCAATTCCCCGAGGATCAGGGCCTAAACATTGACGGGCCTGTCGGCCAAAGCTGATAATTGAATTTGGCACCGTTTTTCCTGGCGGTGCTGATCGAAATTCCCGCCCCGTTTCCCGCCGCGACCCTGGCTCGGCACGAACTCACGCATGAAATCGCTGACCCGAAATCTAGCTCGACGCCGCTCTCTTGCGCGAGGGTTCCGCTGCGGGATGCTGCTGGTCGCAGTTCTCTGCGCGGGTGCGCATCCCTGTTTGGCCGAGAAGCCGACAGCGGCGGAACTGGAGTTTTTCGAGAAGAAGATCCGTCCCGCGCTGGCGACGCATTGTTACAAATGTCACGGGCCAGACAAGCAAAAAGGGGCGCTGCGACTCGATTCCCGCAGGGGGATGCTGGATGGGGGCGACACCGGGGAAGCGATCGTGCCGGGGCGGCCCGATGAGAGTCTGTTGATCGAAGCGATCCGCTATGGCGACGACGGTTACCAAATGCCTCCCGGCGGCAAGCTTCCCGAGGAGGTCATCGCCGATTTGACCCGTTGGATCGAAATGGGGGCACCTTGGCCGGCGGAGGAGACACCTGAATCGGTCAAGAGCGACGACTTCAACCTCGCCGAGCGGGCCAAGCATTGGTCGTTTCAACCACTTCAAAAATCCGATCCGCCGGTCGTCACCGACGCCGCCTGGCCGCTTTCGGCAACCGACCGGTTCATTCTGGCCAAGTTGGAGGCCAAAGGTCTGAAACCCGCAGAGCCGGCGGATCGGCGTGCACTGATTCGCCGGCTGCATTTCGCACTGATCGGACTCCCCCCTTCGCCGGCGGAAGTGGAGGCGTTCGTCAACGACGATTCGCCACAAGCGGTGGTACGATTGGTCGACCGGTTGTTAGCCTCGCCGCATTTTGGTGAGCGGTGGGGCCGGCATTGGCTCGATTTGGTGCGCTATGCCGAATCGCACGGGCACGAGTTCGACTATCCCCTCCATCATGCCTGGCGGTACCGCGACTACGTGATTCGCGCGTTGAACGCCGATGTTCCCTACAACGACTTCGTCCGCGAACACATTGCCGGCGATCTGTTGCCCGCACCGCGGCTGAACCCGGAGGAACAATACAACGAGTCGATCCTCGGCACGGGGTTCTGGTATTTGGGCGAAGCGACGCACGCCCCGGTCGACGTCCGCGGCGACGAAGCGGGACGGATCGACAATCAGATCGACGTGATGTCCAAGGCGTTTCTGGGCGTCACTGTGGCCTGTGCCCGTTGCCACGACCACAAGTTCGACCCGATCACGACACGGGATTACTATTCGCTGGCCGGTTTCCTGCAAAGCTCGCGCCGCGATGAAGCGCTGTTGGACCCGCACGGACGCATTGCGGAAGCGGCCCACGAGCTGGGCAGGGTGCGCGGCGAAATGGATACAGAATTCGCGGCCGCCATCCCGCAACCCTCGGCCGAGGTTGCCGATGATTTCACTGTTTCTCTCCAAGCGGCACTGGAATTCTTGCAAACCAATCCCGCACCAGCAATCGATGCCTTCGCCGGTGAGCGGGGACTTGATCCGGCGAAGCTTCACCGTTGGGTCGAGGCGCTCAAGCCGACTGAAAAGGACCGACCGGCGGACTCCGAATTTGTCTTGAAGTCGCTCGTCCGCGGACTACAAAACCAACCGCCGATAGCGTTTGACGAATGGAAACAGGCGGCGGCGAGCGAACTGGCAGCGGCGGAAACAGCCGCGAGCAAGGCGTGCGCCGCAACGACGTTGTTCGCCGATTTCTCAGCGGGCGACTACGGCGATTGGTTCGTCACCGGGAACGCCTTTGGGACCGGTCCCACGCAGGAGCAGCAATGCGACGTGACAACCGCGACGGCGACACCCGTGCCGGCCGGTGTCGCTCACAGCGGACAAATCGCGGGCAGATTGCAGGGAGCGTTACGGTCGCCGACGTTTACGATCACGGGCAATCAAATCTTCTACCGCATGGCCGGACGTGGGGCGGAGATTCGGTTGGTGATCGACGGCTACTTCATGAACGAGTTCAGCCAGTTGTTATTCACCGGCATGAAGATCAAAGTCGACACCGACGGCCGTTACGTCTGGCACACGCAGGATACGAGCAAATATGTGGGGCACAACGCCTATATTGAACTGGTCGACGATGGCGACGGGTTTGTCGCCGTCGATGAAATCCGCTTCGGAAACGGCGGACCGCGTCCAAGGGATGTCCCCGATCCCCAATTGGTTGAGGTGCTTGCGGACGACGCCGTCAATTCAGTCGACGCGTTGTGCGCCGCCGTCGCGGAGCGCCTTCAGCTTGCACTGAAGAACTGGCATGCCGGTCAAGCGACGGTTCACGATACGCGGCTGTTGCGCTGGGCGATCTCGCGACAATTGGTCGATGCTACCAGCGAGCCGTTAGCTGCAAGCATAAAGACTTGGCAAGATCGCGCTGCTCAGGTTCCTGCGCCCATAAAAGCATTGGCGCTGGCCGCAGGCTCGCCGGAAGACGAGCGGATACACATTCGCGGGAGTCACAAAAAACTGGGCGACGTGGCGCCGCGGCAGTTTCTGGAAGTGATCGCCGGTCCCGATCAACCGCCGATTCCCGAAACCTGCGGGCGGCTGGAACTGGCGGAGCAGATTGTCGACCCAAAGAATCCGCTCACGGCGCGAGTGATCGTCAATCGCGTTTGGCATCACCTGTTCGGCCGGGGGATTGTCGCCTCGGTGGATAACTTCGGCGTGTTGGGACAGCGTCCGACGCATCCGCAACTTCTGGATTATCTTGCCCTGGAATTTATGCAGGACGGCTGGTCGATCAAGCGGTTGATACGCCGGTTGGTTTTGTCGCAAACCTATCAAATGTCCAGCCGCGTCGGCGATCGGGCCGCGGAAGAGGCAGATCCAGAGAACCTGCTGCTGCACCGCATGCGGATGCACCGGCTTGAGGGTGAGGCGATTCGCGATGCAATCCTCACGATCTCCGGACGGCTTGATCCGCAGCCGTTCGGCCCGAGTATCCCCGTGCATCTCACCTCATTCATGGAAGGCCGCGGGCGACCCAAGGAGAACGGTCCGCTCGATGGAAACGGTCGGCGGAGTATTTACATCCGCATAAATCGCAATTTCCTCTCGCCGATGATGCTGGCGTTCGACACGCCGACCCCCTTTAGCACGGTCGGCCGCCGTACGGAGTCCAACGTCCCGGCCCAAGCCCTGATCCTAATGAACGATCCGTTCGTGAAACAGCAAGCGGAGTTGTGGGCCCAGCGGCTCATTGAAGCAGAGCCGGACGCCCGCCGGCGGATCGGCATGATGTACGAACAAGCCTATGCCCGCCCGCCGAGTGACGCGGAAATTTCCGCGGCGGAGGATTTCTTAAGGTCGCAGTCCGCCGCGTACGGCATTTCCGACGAAGCAGCTGCCCAGGATGGGCGGGCGTGGTCCGACTTATGCCATGTCTTATTCACGCTTAAAGAATTCACCTTCGTCGAATAGGTACGGAAGTCACCGCCGTCGCAAACGCGGACCAATGCGACTCTGATCGAAATCTTCTTGCCCATGACATCTCACCAACGCATTCAGACCGGAATCCTCGCACTCGATGACGCGTTGGGGGGCGGATTGATACCCGGCACATTGACCGTTGTCGCCGGCGCCACCGGGATCGGAAAAACACAACTCGGCCTGCAGTTCGCCCATCACGGTGTCGAACAGGAGGGGGAGCCGGGAATCATTTTCGATATGACGACGCGCGGCGATTCCCAGAACCAGGACGACTATGCCAGCCGGCTGTTTGATTGGGAACTATCATTCCAACCGCCCGGTGAGGAGGTGCATCCCAGCGATGTCTGGAATCGCGAGGTCGCGCGGCGGGACTATCTGCACATCTTCGCCCGCAACGGCCGCCGCGTGACTCGGGGCGACTTGGAATTCGACGATTGGCGGGCCTGGAAGCTTGAACTATTGAAAAAGCTGCAAATGTGTATCCGGTTTTTCTACGGTAACTTCGTGCACGGGGTCCGGCGGTGCGTCATCGACGGCGTTGAACCGACTGTCAAGGCCAGCGATTCGTTTCAATTCGACACGTTCGACTACGTCTACCACCAGATCCTGCACAAGGACGACGACTGGGTGGCCCGCGACTTGTTTCGAGAACAATTCCGCGCCAATGCCGACGAAGTCGAGCGGCATCGCTACCGCCATGCCGACGTCGCCTGCGTGTTGCTGTATACCACGCACGACGTGCTGTTGGACGACATGCTCGTTCGGCGGATCGATACGGGAGACGTGTTTGCCAACGCAAATACGATCATCTACATGGGCAAGACCCGCGAAGCAAACCGCATGGGCCGCGCACTACACATCGCCAAGCACCGTGGCAGTGCGTGTGACGACGCGATCATCCCGTTTGAGGTGACCGAGCGGGGGATCGTGATCGGCGGGAGAGATAAGTAAACGGCATTTCGCCAACGCTAACACTCTCCCCTCTCCCCCTGGGAGAGGGGCCGGGGGTGAGAGCCGCACGACCGAGTGGCGAGCCTCAAGTCTGCAGCATTAGCAATAGACAATCCGACAAGCCGCGCACGAGTCCGGATTTTTCTTGCCTCGCGGGCGTGGAAGTGATCCAATGACCACAAAAGTCGTTCGTTCTGCGAACGATCCAAAGAAATGTCGACCCCCAAGCCGCCGGAGTCACAAATGAGCTTTGATCTCTATCTCAGTTCGGAACGCTCGCCGCTTACCGAGAAACAGTTCGAGAAATACTTCTCTGAGAGAGACCACTACTCGATCGAGGGAAGTCAGGCTCTCTACGAGAACAGCGACACCGGCGTCTATTTCTATTTCGAACGCGATGCAGACAATCCCGGTTCGATCGCTTTTAACCTCAACTATTTCCGTCCGCATTTCTTTGGACTTGAGGCCGCACCGGAAGTCGCGGAGTTTATACGGACATTTGATCTATCGATCTATGATCCGCAGGCTGAGGGGATGGAGGATGGCCCCTTTTCGATCGAGGGTTTTCTCGATAGCTGGAATGCGGGGAATCGGTTCGGCTACAAGGCGGTCTTATCTTCAGAACACCAGCCTGAGACGCATGTCTATCCGACAAAAGAACTGCAGCACATTTGGAAATGGAATTTCAACCGCTCCCGTTCGCAGGACGAGGCAGGGGACGATCGCTTCGTTCCGATTATCATGTTCATGAACGGGAACAATAAGGTACAAACGCTGATCGTTTGGCCACACGCATGCCCGATTTACATGCCGAAAGCTGATAGCGTCTTGGTGATACGCAAAGACTCGACGGCTGACCCCGATGCCGAAGATTCCGACGAATACACTCTCGTAGAATGGAGCGACATCGAGCCTACAATTACCGAGTTTCCATACGACGAGAAACGCGGATGTTATAGCTTGGACTATGACAGCCCACCGTGGTCGTTGGTAAACTTCGTGGAGTCACTGCCGCTCGTGCCGCATGACTCGCTTGCCGGCCTACCGTATGACAGCGTATTGAATGCGGAGTTGGTCAGCGAATTTGAATAGCGTGAACAACCCTTTCAGCGTTGGTTTCACACTCTTTATCGCCAACCTGGGTTGCGCTCACGTTGTTCGCGACCCCAGGCTATGTTGTCATACGCCTTCGGCGTAAATACGCATGCGCCGCTTGGCTCGGCATGTAACATGTAAGTTGGTCCACCGCCGGATTGCCTGCGGCAAGCGCCCCTAAAAATACTTCGCGTACGCCTCCTTGCTCGCTCGAATCCCGGCGTTGAGGATTTTTACGTCCGCCACCGGGACGAGCATTTTGCAGCCCAGTTCGACGCAGCGGTCGGCCATTGCGGGGGAGGCGGGGACGATGCCCCAGTTTTTGCCGTGGTTCTTGCACGCGGCGGCGACCCGTTCAATGGCTTCGTGCAATTTCGGGTTGTCGAACTGGCCGGTAATGCCCAGGTTCTGGCTCAAATCGGCCGGGCCGACAAACAGCAAATCGACTTCATCAATGGCGGCGATCTCGTCGCATTGCTCCAGCGCGCCGGTCGTTTCGATTTGAATGGCGACGAACAGATCGCGATTGGCCCGCTCGCAAAACTCGGCCGCCGGCGAATTCCCGTAATGCCCGTCGAAACCGCTGCCGTTGAGACCCCGGTGGCCGCGGGGATGGAATTTGGCCCACTGCACGATTTCCTCCGCCTGTGCCGCCGATTCGATTTGCGCCGCCATGATGCCCCCCGCCCCTGCTTCGTAGCAGCGGGTCACGGTCGCGTAGTCGGTCGGGGCCAGCCGCACGAAGCTGTCCATGCCGTGCGCCCGAGCGGCCATGGCTGCAATCTCCAGCGTTTCAAACGACAGCCCTGCATGTTCCTGATCCAACCAGACCGCGTCGAAGCCGCCGTGTACGCCGAGCATCTGCACGATATTGTGATGACAGACCCGCCCCATCCCACAGACCATGACCATCTCGCCGCGCTTGAGTTTCTCTTTCATCGTCTCCATCGTCGCTGCACTCCCCGGTTGCGGTTGGTTGCCGTCTCGCTACGAATTTCATTATGCCGCCGCCCCACCGGTGTCGCAACTTATGCTGACCAGTGGCCAGCGGCCGGCAGCATGAACACGGTTGACCAGAAAGAAATGGCCGGTCGTTGGACGGAAAGGATCGGGAGACTCGTGCACGATTCCAGCACGCAACTAGATAATACTCACGCAAAGCCGCAAAGCCCGCCAAGGAGTTACAGGGATAAGTCCACACCGAGATGTCGCCTGAGTGGCAGGGAGTCTGTTTTGGTAGAAAATAGCGACGTGTTACCGTCAGATCGTCGCCAACCCATTCGACGTGGCAAATCTCTTTGCGAGCTTTGCGGCTTTGCGTGCGTATTTTTTCTAAACTCACGCCTGATGAGATTTTCTACGGGTGGGGCGACCCGCGGTTAAGGGATGTTCGGAGGCGAAAAACCCGCGCACGGTCGTGTTATCCGCCAGTACGCGGGACTAATTACTCGGACACGACGGTGGTCGGGCTTGATGTTCCCGGCGGACGATCCTATGAATAGGGCCCGCCGGTTTTCCGTTTCTTGCGTCTCCCGCAGTTCCCGTTTGCCATGAATGCGTCTACATTTCGCCTGATCATCCTCATCTCGCTGGCGCATGCGCTGGTGCACGTGTTTGAGCTTTCGCTCCCGAGTGTCGAACTGATGATCGCCGACGGTTTTGAAGTGTCCCGCGAAGAAACCGGCATGTTGGGCACCGTGTGGCGGGTGCCGTTTGGCGTGGGTGCATTCTTCGCCGGCTGGCTGGCGGATCGCTACGGATCCAAACCGATGCTGGTCATCTATCTGCTGGGCTGCGCCGCCACGTCGCTGTTGGTCTGGACCTGTACGTCGTTCAACGTGCTATTCGGGTTGATGTTTGCCATGGGCTGTTTTGCCAGCATCTATCACCCGGCCGGCTTGGCGTTTATTTCGCGGGAGACGACGCCCGAAACCCGCGGGGTCGCGCTGGGGAGGCACGGAATTTTCGGGTCGATCGGCATCGCCGGCGCGCCGTTTTTGGCGGCGCTGGTCTTTAGCACCGGGGCCGTGACCTGGCAGCAGTACTATTTATTCTTGGTCGTGCCCGGCGTGGCGCTGGCGGCATATCTCTATTTCGGCCTGACCGAGCATCGCCAGCCGCCGCCGGTGCGGACGTTGCCCAACGGCGACATCGACCGCGACGAAGGGCAGTGGGGTGCCTATCTCATCCTCGTCACCGGCGGGGCCTTGGCGGGATTCATCTATGCCGGCTTTATGCATTTTCTGCCGCGGTACTTGGACACGGCCAACTTGCGGCCCTCGAGCGTGTCGCCGGCTGGTTTTCGCAATCTATTGGCCGCCGCCGTGCTCGTCATGGGCGTGCTGGGGCAGGGGGTCGCCGGAAAGTTTGCCAAGCCGGGGCGGTTGGAGATCCAGCTGGCGTTGATTATGTTTGCCAATATCGGCCCGCTGTTGTGGATGGCGGTGGCCACTGGTCCCGCGCGATTCGCGGCCGCCTGCCTATTGGGGCTGCTGCACTTCATGACGCAACCGATTTACAATTCGCTCATCGCGCAGTACGTGCCGTTTCATCGCCGCAGCATCGGCTACGGATTCAGCAATATGGCGTGCTTCGGTATCGGCGCATTGGGGCCCACGTATGCCGGTTTCGCGGGGAGCGATTTCAAGGTCTACGGCGGATTGGCCGTTGCCGCCGCCGCATCCGGCACGATGGCCGTCATACTGCATCTCAATGCCAACATTCACTCAACAGCAAACGAGGCGTAAAAATACCGCGCGCTCTCGTCAAAGAACGCGCGGCAGATGTCAATGCGGTGACGTCAATTCGCGAGAGGCGCGAACTTAATTCTCCGGCTCGGGAGCCGGTTTGTCCTCGTCGTGATCGTGATCCTCACCGTGGTCATGATCTTCACCGTCTCCATGATCATGGTGATCATGACCGTGGTCGCCGAGTTCGATATCGCCGTTAAATTGTTGATCCTCGACCATAAACGTCAGCCGCGGCTTGGCCCCCGCTTCCTCCATCTCGTGCAGCAATTCTTCGCTGACCAATTCAAACCGCGAGGAGACGCCGTCGGCTTCTCCCTCCATCGGAGCAGCGGCGAGCTTGAACTGCTTCGGCGTGCCGTCGGCGACGAGGTTGATCGTCAACTCTTCTGCCGCGATGGGAGCGGCCTTTGCGGCGCTGCCGTCCAGAATATAGACGGTGACTTTGTGAGCGTCGTCGTCGTGGACCAGCTCGGCGTGGTACCGCTCATCGCCCAATTCGATGATGTGTCCGTCATGTGGACCGTGATGTCCGTGATCGTGCACGTGTTGCCCTTGGGTATTGGTGGGTACCTCGGGGTGTTCGACTTCCGCGTCCCCGTTGCAGCCGGCCAATGTGAATGCCCCGACGGCGACAGCCGTGCAGAGAACAAACAGGTGTTGGATTTTCATCAAATTCACTCCATTTTCTTTTAGATGGTTAGGCACGCTGGATTGGTGGGCCGGTGCAGAACAGCGCCGGCGCCCGAAATTATAACGCCCGGCATTTCGAATCATAGACTCCCGCGGCAGAATCCTCGAATTGGCAGGGAGCGTCGGAGTCGAAGACTCTATTTTTTGCCCAGCGAACGCTGCTCGGCAAAGAACTGACGCAGGATTTCGCGGCATTCTTCGAGCATGATTCCGCCCACGATCGTCGATTGGTGATTCAACCGCGGATCGGTCGTGATCGTATACAGCGACTGGCAAGCACCCGCCTTTGCGTCGGAGGCTCCGTAGACGACGGCGGGAATCCGGGCCTGCACGATTGCGCCGGCACACATCGGGCAGGGTTCGAGCGTGACGTACAACACGCAATCGAGCAGCCGCCAAGATTCCAGCGCCTCGGCCGCTTGGGTGATGGCGATCATTTCGGCATGCGCGGTCGGATCGTTTAGCGCCTCGCGCTGATTGTGGGCACGGGCGATGATTCGCCCTCCGTGTACAATCACTGCTCCGACCGGTACCTCCCCCTCTTCATACGCCGCCCGCGCTTCGTCCAGCGCTTGGGCCATATAAATCTTATGATCGTCCAGCGGCTGGTCGGGAGGGCTGATCAACGGTCGGTCTCTAGGAAATCTGCGCAGGTGAAAAAAGGGGTGCTCATCAGACGAGTTGTAACACACCGCTCACGGTGAAAACACGCTGACGAGATATTTTTTCGCTGGGTGCCCGTGCTAGGTTGCCCGACTAGTGATCGGCACTGGCGGACAAGCCGCCAGTGGCACGCGATTGCATCAATCGTTTCAACGCGGCGTCAAACGTCCAAGCGGATAATCTCCGCCTTGAGCGTGTCGGTGTCGAGCGTTGCCACGGTCGATTCTCCGCGGACCCAGCCGCAGTTTTCTCCCGGATTGAGATACAGCGTGCCGTTGCGGCGCTCGTTGACGACCTCGTGCGTATGCCCGAACAGGATCACGTCGACGTCGTCGATCGGCTGGTGCTCATCGTCCGGCGGATAGTGATCGAGGCTGATCCGCTTGCCGCCGCATTCGATCAGCAGCGGACCGTCGACGATCTGCGGCAAGATCGCTTTGAGCCCCCGCCGCTCGCCGTCGTTGTTGCCGTACACCACATGCAGCGGACCCTGCCAGGTCGCCAGAATCTTGGCGGCAAAGGGAGCGATGATGTCGCCGGGATGAATCAACAGTTGTGCGCCTTCTTTTCGCAGGCGGTCAACGCCCTCTTCCAATCGTGTCAGGTGATCGTGCGAATCGGAAATGATGCCAATCAACATGCCCCAACTTTCTTTGAAAGTGTCTCGCCTGGTTGTTGAGCGGACAACCGGAGTCACCGGACGTGATCACCGACCGCGAAGCCCCATTCTCGACAAACCGCGGGACGCGTCAATCCGATTTGCTGGACGCATAAATTGGCGTTAATGTGTTCGGGTGTTGCTCCCAACTACTGATTCGGTTGCACACAGTCGTAATGAGCGAACCTCAATGTTCGCGCGCAGAAGTTAGCCACTGAGCACCGAGGACACGGAGGGAAAAAGGGGGCGATAGGAGCAAGGCGGTTGATGGACGTGGTGATTGCGTCTGAGTGATTTGATTACGTACTTCTTCACCCTCATCCGTTCGTACTACCTCGAAAGGTGCGTCGCGACTCACCCTACTGCATTGACTATCGCTAAATGTGCAATTGAAAGCATACCTTTTCAGGGGTGGCCCGACCGCGTAGCGGTTGGGTGCCGTCAGGCACATGGCGCGGCTTCTTGTCGCTTCGCGACCCAGCCAGTTCTCGCTGGGCCACCCAAGACTGATGCATTACATTTTCGATAGACCGACCACCACATGGCAGCGATACAAACTCTCTGTGTCCTCGGTGCCCTCTGCGGCAAAAAAATTCACCACTCCAAAATCACCTTCCCCGAGCGGCCTTCTTCCATTGCCTGGAAACCGAGTTCGAAATCGTCGACCTGGAAGCGGTGCGTGATCACGCCGGAGATGTCCAGGCCGCTTTGCAGCATCGTCGTCATCTTGTACCACGTCTCGTACATTTCGCGGCCATAGATGCCTTTGAGTTTCAGCCCCTTAAAGATCACCTGGCTCCAATCGGTGACGATCGGTTTGGGAAAGATGCCTAAGAGGGCCACGCTGCCGCCGTGGTTCATCGTTTCCAGCATCGATTGAAACGCCGCTGGGCTGCCCGACATCTCCAGGCCGACGTCGAAGCCCTCCTTCATGCCCAAGTCCTGCATCGCGTCGCGCAGCGATTTCTTTTGCGGGTTGAGCGTGTACGTCGCCCCCAGCCGTTCGGCCAGACCGAGGCGATACTCGTTGATGTCGGTGACCACCACGTGCCGCGCGCCGACGTGCCGGCAGATGGCGGCCGCCATCACGCCGATCGGGCCGGCGCCGGTGATCAACACGTCTTCGCCCACCATGTCCTGCGAGAGCGCCGTGTGCGTGGCGTTGCCGAAGGGGTCCAGGATCGTGGCGATCTCCGGGCGGATGTCGTCGGGGATCTTGAAGCCATTCGTCGCCGGCAGCGAAAAGAACTCGCCGAAACAGCCGGGACGGTTCACGCCGACCCCCAGCGTGTTGCGGCACAGGTGCCGCCGCCCGGCGCGGCAGTTGCGGCAATGCCGGCAGGTGATGTGCCCCTCACCTGAAACCCGGTCGCCCGGCTGGAAGTCGGCGACCAGATCGCCCACTGCTTCGATCACGCCGCAATACTCGTGTCCGGTGACCATCGGCACGGGGACGGTCTGCTGCGCCCAGTCGTCCCAATGATAAATGTGCAGATCGGTGCCGCAGATAGCGGTGTGCGTGATGCGGATCAACAGGTCATTCGGCCCGAACTCCGGCACCGGCACATCCTCCATCCACAACCCCGGCTCAGATTTCGCTTTCACGAGGGCTTTCATGGTGCAACGGTATCCCCGCTGGTGGTGTGTGTTGGTTGGCTTGGGGGTATTTTAGCAGATTTCCGGCGGGGGAGGGGATAGCTCGCGGCGGCGGAACACAGAGGCGGGGCGTTGGGGTGCGAAGGGCGCGACCGGCAATCTACTCACTTTGCGAATTCTCCGGGTCCTTTTCAGCAAGAAGTCGTGGCGAATTGACGTCGTTCACGCTCCCTCTAATCACAGCACCCGATGTCTGATCATTCGGGCCGTCACCCACCACGGTATCGATGGAAGGCAGTGACGATATGAATCGTGCGAGAACAAAAATTGCGAAGAAAAACCCAGTGATACCCTGAATTGATGCGACCAATCGGCCCCAACCTACTGGTCGGAGATCACCATATCCGATCGTGATTTGAGTTATCACGCTAAAGTAAAGCGCATCATATGGTTCGACTCGTGGATGAATTATTTCTGGATAACTGAGGTAAATCACCCCGAACAATAAAATCAACTCAAAATAGTTGATCACCGTGAGCAACAAGGAGCGAGTAAGCGAGATCATCGGGTTTCGCAGGTCCGGATGAACACGCAGGCGATTGAACAGGACAATATTTATCGACACTTGAATAATGTCGACGATTCGAAAGATGGCCGCTCCAACGGCGAAAGCTGGCAAATAGGGAATCGGCACATTAAACGACAGCAAGACAAAGAGAGTACAAGCAACTAAAATGCCGCAGCAAATCTTGCCTTCGATTTTGTGTGAGCCGCTCTGGGATTGAGATTCGTCATCAAGCTGACGATCAATCGAGCTTCCCTGGTCACCAAAGGGTGGAAGTGGCCTCTTTAATTGCCTAAACAACCAATACAGAAATGAAAAAACTCGCTCTGCAAAGTAAGTGATGGGGATAAACTGTCAGAGCTTCGTAAAGAGAGGGTCTTCCATTGAACACCCAACAGACGGTCGTTGAATTTGAGAGTAACTAGAGCACAATGCCCTATTGCTAAATTTAGGACACGCGGACAACGCGAAATCAGATCAATATGTCCGTTTTGAATACTCGAGCCAAATAACCGTAACTACGACGTTTTACTCCTTCTTGTCGCCCTCATTCAAAACCCCCGCCAAATCCCCCACCCGAATCCGTAACACCTCCACGCTCTGCTTCCCGCCCGAAAACGCCACGAACAAATATCCGTCGTGTTCCAGCACGTGCGGGTAGTCGATGCGGCGGCCGCCGAATAGGTAGGCCATGCGGTTGAACACCAGGCCGTCGTCGCTGATCGACAGTACCAGCGGGTCGCGTTTTTTGGGATTGGCGTTGGAGACCAGGACGTAGCGGCCGTCCTTCAAGCGGAGGCCGTTGATCTTCGACGTGGCGTCGGGGAAGTTCGTCTTCGTGGGACGGCTCCAGGTGCGGCCGTTGTCGGTTGAGAACGAACGGTACAAATATCCGCTGCGGCGATTGTCGCGGAACAGCGCCATCAGGTTTCCGTCGGGCAATGCCCACCAAAACGGTTCTTCGGCCGAAAGCTCACTGCTGGACCCGAGGACCGGAAACGACTCCCACTGGTCGATCGCCTCGACGCCGCCCACCAGAAACTGCACAGTCGTACGGCCGCCGCGACATCATCCGTTTGCCGATCGGGATTTTCTTGGGCGGAAAGTTGTTGATCGCGTTGTCATAGATCACCCCCTGATCCTCCCAGGTTTCGTTCTCGGGATTCAGGCGAAACGCGTGCAGTTCCAATCCCGGCCCGAAGAACCCGGCGGCTTCGTCCAGCGACGCCAGCGCCAACAACTCGCCGTCCCGCTGCCAGAACCCGCGCGAGATCCACCGCCAACCTTTCTCCGTTCGCGTGTTGTAATGCTCCGAGTCCGGTCCGGAATTCGGAGGAATCGGCGTGTGGAACTTCGCCGCGCTCCACTTCAGGCCGTCGGGGCTGGTCGCGAATTTCACCCGCTGGCCGACACGATCTTCAACCCCCGGACCATCGCTCCACATGATCCAATACTTGCCGCCGTGATGCGCCAAGTAGTTGTGCTGATTCACGCCATCGCTTTTCCGCACGTCGCTGACGACAACATGCTCGCTTTTCACGCGGGGCAGGTTGGCAAAATCGATTGTATGCGGATCGTCCGGCACCCAATCGGCGCGAAGCATGACGGGGGAGAGGGGATTGTCCTTAGGGTGCGGCGGCTCCGCAAGCGTGGCATGCCGCAGCACTTGGCCTTGCTGCGCCAAACGGTCTTGCAGTTCGGGAATTGGCACCCGCGTTAGGGGTACATTTTTCTCAACGGCCAAATCGGCCGCGACGCCGGCCGCCTGTCCCAGTGCCATCCAGGTTGGTTCCATGCGGATCGACGAAAACCCGACATGCGTCGTCGAAGCGGCCACCGGCACGATCAATCCGTCAATCGTTTCCGGGATCATGATGCGGTACGGAATTTCATACGGCCGCGTGATGTGATCCAGCATGCCGAGGTAACCTTCCAACACGACCGTGTCCCCCGGCTGGCGCTTGCGACACGGAAAACTGTCGATGGGGAATTCGCCGACGGCGATGCTGTCCTCGTGATGCCGCGGCGTCTGATCGGCACCGTCGCCGGTGATGTCGTGTTCGGTCAGCGTGTATTCGCCGACCAGCCGCCGTGCTTCGCGGACGTAGAGTTGAAACGGGAAATGCCCGTTGTCTGTGAATTCGTCCTGCGGCAGATGCCATTCATTGGCCAATTGACGGTGCTCTGCGGGAACCTCGTCATCGTTTTGCAAAAACCAGAGCAGCCCCAGCGCCAAATTGCGATGCCGTGCACTGATCCGCTGGCGGGTTTCGTCGTCCCCGGTGACATAGCCCGCGTTCTCCTCCGGAAACGGAAATGCCAGCGGGCGAGGGTTGATGTTTACGTCGGATTTGTTGTTGGGGATTTCGGTGACCGACAAGGCCCGCACCAGTGTGCCGAAATGTTTCGGGTTATAACCGCGTCCCGGCTTGAATGATTTGGGCGCATCCAACCGTCCGGCGTTAAGGTCATCGAAATAGCCAACGTAATTCGCGCGGTCGTAATCGGGCGGCGGCGCGGTCATGGGGACGGCGTTGTTGGGATCGCTCGTCAAGCAGAGCCGGTAGGTATAAGCGGGCAGCCGATCGTCAGCGGCGCCGGTGGTGGCGGGCAGGATGTTTTTGGTCTGGTAGTCGAAATAGATCACGCCCGCGTGCGATTCGTCGAATTCTTCGCGGGCTTCGCGCCCCAGGCGAAACTTCGCGCCGGCGGCCGCATACAGATCGCCCTCGTACGTTGCATCGATGAAGACCTTGGCGTTTAACGTCCGCGTCTCACCCGTGTGGCGATTGACGATGTCGACGGCGACGAGCCGGTCGTCGGTCACGGTCGCCGACTTCAACCGCCAACCTTTGAGCACGGTCACGGTTGGTGTTTCCGCAATCATCCTCTCGATCACCGCTTCAGCGACCGACGGTTCATAGTAATAGCCGTCGCGGCATTTTTCGACGTTTTCGTGGTTGCGGCCATAGGTGCGGATGTAGTGTTCCCGAACACGACTGACGAATTCGTTGAAGATCCCGCCGATCATCTCGCGGTGCTCGATGTCGCTCTTCCCTAGTCCGCCGGTCATCATCCCGCCGACGTGGTCGTGGTATTCCACCAGCGTCACCTCCCGCCCCGCCCGTCCCGCCGCCAACGCCGCCGCAATCCCCCCCGGCGTCCCGCCGATGACCACGACGTCGCCCTCAGCAGCAAACAGCGGAGTCGCCGCGAGGAGGCAGAACAGGGGGGCGAGACAAGAAAGAATTCGACGGGGCATGGTTGAGGATCCTTGTACGGCGGTGACGTGCGGCGATTGTTTGGTAGTCCATGATAAACGTTCGGCACGGCAATCGCGAACGGACGGGGCGCGCGGTCAGGGTGGCAGCGATTGTGAAACAATCGGTGTGCCGCAGGCACAGCAAGCCGCAATTCGGCGCTACTTTGTTCGAGTGTGTCCCACGAAAAGGTCACGCGGAAATTGCGGCTTCTTGCGGGCTGCGCCCGCCCCGATAGCTGCGCTATCGCGGCCACCCGAACCACCTTTTCGGGCAGAATGACCAATCACCGTTCACTCGGCTGCGACCGATTCGACCTCGTCCTCGCCCAGGCAGATCATCAGGTGGTACAACTGCTTTTGCTCACAGAAACTCAAATATTCCGCCGGCATTGCGTCGAGGGTTTTTTGGTCCCACTCGATCATGTATTTACGGGGGGGCTTTTTCTTGGCGACTTCGGCGACGGCACCGGTCCAGCCTGCCAGGGGGAAATCGGGCATGTCGGGGGACGTGACTCCCGGTTTGACCCGAATCGGCGTGCCGATTGCGATGCCGGAAGTCTTCGATGCGCGCTTTTTCGCCATTCTGCCGTGTCCATCAAGGTGCCGGGAGACGTGCGGGGAACGGGCCGACGCCGGAAGACCGAATGCATGGGAGCACAAGTCCCCTCCGGGCCGGTCGTTGGCCTCTCAGGGTACAAAAAATCACCCGGCTCGTCCAATCGGTCGTTTCACGATCGACCGGGTCGCATCTTCGGACCGTCAGCCGGTGCCGCTGGCAATTCCACTGGTAAACCATTCTCGCATCGGTTACGCTACACGTTGGCAGATAACGAGTTGGGAGGATTCCTCCACCGCGGACGCAACTGCCGACGTTTTCCGTGGAGCAAGGCTTCCCAATTCGCCTACTATAGCGGAGTGCGCTTCAGATGAAGTGTCCCTTTTGCCGTCACGACGAATCCAAAGTCACCGACTCCCGCGCCAGTCAAGAACATGCGATTCGGCGGAGGCGCGAATGTTTGGAATGCGGCCGGCGGTTTACGACTTACGAAAAGATCGAAGAAGCGCCGCTGAAAGTGATCAAAAAGGACGGCAGCCGCGTTCCCTTCGATCGACACAATATTCGTGCGGGACTGGAAAAGGCCTGTTACAAAAGGCCCGTCAGCGACGAACAGATCGAGGAGATCGTCAACAAGGTCGAAACGGACGTCTACCAGAATTTTGAACGCGAGGTTCCCTCCCCCTACATCGGCGAGCGGGTGTTCAATATTCTGCGGCAGGTTGACCAGGTAGCCTTCGTCCGGTTTGCATCGGTCTATCGTGAATTCAAGGACGTCAACGATTTCGTCGAAGAATTGGAACCGATGCTCCGCGACCCGGCCCGGCAGTGACTTCAGTCTCCCCACAATCCGAATCTGCTACGCCCCTTCCCCCGCGCCGCATTCATTTTGCCGTGTTGGCGCTATTCTTCGCGGCGATCGCCATTTACGGCTCCTGGGTCCCGTTTGAGACGATCTCGTTGTCCGTGTCCGACGCCTGGGAGATGGTCTGGTCCAGGCCGCTGATTTCGTTCGGCCGGATCGACCGCTCCGATTGGGCCACCAATGCGCTGGTGATGGTTCCGATCAGTTTTTGTCTGCTCGGCGCCTGTGCCGTCGATCGCCCACGGGCGGCCCTGTTGTGGATTTCCATCCCCTGTATCCTGGCGGGATGCCTGGCGCTGAGCATCGTCGTCGAATTTGGACAACTTTGGCTTCCGAAGCGTTTCTTCTCGGGGAACGATATTTTGGCCCAGACGGTCGGTGCGGTCGGCGGGATCATATTGTGGCTCATCGCCGGACAGAGAATCACTGCCTGGCTGCGATCCTACTCCGGGCAATCCAGCACCCGGCGGCAAATCTGTTGGCTGCTCCAAGCCTATTTGGTGGGTCTATTGTTATATGCTCTGCTCCCGTTGGACCTGACGATTCATCCCGAGGAGGTCTATGAGAAAATGGTCAGCCATCGCTTGGTGCTGATTCCTTTTTCCGAGACGGTATGGAACTGGGCGACGCTCGGCGAATTGCTGACCGATGCCATCGTGTTCATCCCCGTGGGGGCGCTGGCGGCGATCGGCTGGCTGCCGCCCGGAAAGTCGTTGCGGCCTTTACCGGAAAGCATCTTTGTCGGCGGCGCCATCGTGCTGGCGGTGGAGATCTGCCAGTTTCCCGTGATGTCCCGTTTTACCGATGCGACCGACGTGGTGACGGGAACCGTGGGCGTCGCGATCGGCGCGGCGGTGATGCATGTCGTCATTCCGCACGACGACACGGCCACCGCGAGCTACACCGGTCTGCAAACGTGGCATTGGCTGTTGCTGACGGGAGTTTATTCATTGATCGTCGTCGCCTACTTTTGGCTGCCGTTTGATTTGATTCAAGACCGCCCGATGGTGCGGGACCGGTTTCATCAGATGCTGCGGGTTCCCGGGGCCAGCCTGCTGGCGGTTTCGCAGTTTCGCGCACTGACTGAAATCCTGCAGAAAGGTCTGTTATTTCTTCCGCTCGGCGCACTGTCAGCGCGAAGTGTTGACCGCCCCGGTGCGGCGCGTGCGATGCGGTATGCGTTGTGGGCGGCGTCGCTGTTGTACGTGGCCGCATTGGCCATGCTGGTCGAAGTCGGACAGGTGCTCAATCGATATCACACGCCGGACATTTTTGACGTGGTGTTGTGTATGCTGGGTGCGTCCGTGGGGATGCTGGTGACAATCCGCCTGTTGAAATATCGTCACCGCGCCGCTTGATGCCAGCGGCCGCCTTGGGAAAACCTCGCAGCTCTGCGTACAATGACAGCTGTGGATTCGCTTACGCCGTTTGATCCCGCATTTTGGGGGCCGCATCGTCATGAAAGCCGTGTTATGCAAGTCCTACGGACCGCCTGAAAACTTGA
>CALFYU010000232.1 GCA_937952455.1 uncultured Planctomycetaceae bacterium | reverse complement strand
TCAACCCCTGAATACATTCACGCCCCGTCGGCAACAGATCCTCACTATTATGGCCGACGGGAGCGAAATCTCCGCGACGCACATTTCCCAAAGGTTTGGATGTTCCGCTGGCACGGCGGAGCGGGACTTAAAGGTATTGAAAGAACAGGGTTTGGTTGAAGCCGCTAACGCGAAACAGGACGGACTTTATCGCATGCGCGCATCAAACGATCTGGACGGCTAGTCATGCTGTCGCCTTGAGAACCCGATGGATAAGCGTGGATTCGTTTGTCGTTCCAAATGCGACGTCAACGCAGGCGGCAATCAACGGTTCAAACGAACGCCAGTCACCCCGACTTGATGAAAACTCTTGCCCAATCGTAGCTTACGATTACCTGTCATCCGGCAGTGCGGAGGGAAGCGCTGTTGCATGGGCACCGCTTCTACCAGTTTCCGAACAGAAAGCCGCAACAATTCCGCAGTCGGGCTGGTTTACTTGGTGGCGGCGGCTTCTTCCGCGGTTTTTTGCCGATTGAGCGCCCGCCCGAACAGCGCTCCCGTCGGGACTCCATTGAACACCGCAGGTTGGCCCGCGACGAAAACATGAATGATTCCCGTCGTGTAGCGGTGCGGCGACGCAAAGTCCGCCGTGTCTTGGAACGTTTGCGGATCGAAGACCGTGACGTCGGCCACCAGTCCCGACTGCAGGCGTCCGCGATTGCTCAATCCTAATATCTCCGCCGGCAGACTGCTGCAACTGCGAATCGCTTTGGCCAGCGGAATCACCTGTTCCCTGATCGCGTAGTGTCCGATTTTGCGAGGAAAGGTGCCGTAACTCCGCGGATGGGGCTTGTCCGCCCCAGGCAAATAGGCGCGGCCGTCGGAAGCGGTCGCGACCCAGGGGAGTTGCATGCCAAAGCGAACGTCCTCTTCAGTCATGCCGAAACTGACGGCGCCGGCATCGCCGTTTCGCACGATCTCCAAAACAATGTCGACTGCCGGGCGATTCTCCGTCTTTGCAATTTCGTGGACCTTCTGCCCGACCCACTCGGGTTTGGCTTCGTACCGGCCAATTTGAATGGGAGACCGCTCCCCGCGCTCCTCCAGCTCGGCAATGACAGATTCTCGAATCGCCTTACCTTGTTCGGGATCATCAAGCCGCTGCAACATTTCGTCCTTGCCCCCCGCCCGTGCCCAACGCGGGAGGAGTATTGCGCTGAGTGAGGTGCTGGAGGCAATATAGGGATACTGGTCAGCGGTCACCACTTGTCCCTCATTCCGCGCCTGTTCAATCATCTCGGCAGCGCGGCGGATCAAACCCCAGGCGTCGATTCCGTTCGACTTAAAATGCGAAATATGAACGGGCAACTGTGCCCCTTTCCCGATGTCGAGGGCCTCTTGCACGGCGCCGAGTAATCCGGTCCCTTCGTCTCGAATGTGGCTGGCATAGAATCCGTTGTGTGCGGACACGACTTTGGCGATTTCAATGAGTTCGTCTGTTTTCGTCGACGCCCCGGGAACGTAGATCAGTCCGGTTGTCATTCCCCAAGCACCGTCTTGCATCGCCTTCTCAGCCAGTGTTCGCATGCGCTGCAACTCATCGGCCGTCGGGGCTCGGTCGGCGGGACCCATCACGTCGGCGCGCAGAGACCCTTGGGGCAAAAGATGAGCAACATTCACGCCGGCGCCGGCGGCATTGATTTTGGCATAGTACTCCGCCACGTCTACGGGTCCGTACCCGCAGTTCCCCGTGACAATTGTCGTGCAACCCTGCATCAGATAATTGACGCAGCCGCGGGTTTCCGGTTCGATGATCTGATCGTCACTGTGGTTGTGCAGATCGATGAATCCCGGCGCGACGACAAGTCCCTCGCAGTCCAGCACCAACTGAAACTTGCCGACTTCGAATTCCCCAACGGCCACGATGCGGTCACCGCGAATCGCTACGTTACCCACGAAGGCCGCGCCGCTGCTTCCGTCAAATACCCTCCCGCCCTTAAGCAGAGTGTCCCCGTCAATCGGCTCGGCTGCCGATGAGGTGCCGATAAAAACACACGCCGTCGTTAGCAAAAACAGAGTTCGAATCAAATGCGCGATCCAAAAACAGTAACGGGAGGTGAACGTCGGCATGAGTCAAAGAATGTCGGGTCGAGCTGATCTTAGCGAACGGGAGCTGTGGTTGCAAAGACCGCTTCGTCCATTTGATGCGCCGCGCCGGCGGAATGAAGAATTTTCCAAATCGGCGCACGTGATTCGATCGTTCACGAACGTAACCTTGCCAACGTCCTTCACGTAGATCGTGCCTCGCATCCTGTCGCCGGCATGCATTTTCAATTCTTAAGTACTGGAGAGGACGGGGGAGAATGTCCTCGATTGTCTTTCAGACATTCTTCTCGCCAACATGCAGACGAGCCACGTGTGGTTGCTGCTCATCTCTCCCGCGTAATCAGAAAGTTATCAATGGCCGCGCCGATATCGGCGAACTTCAGCGTGTTAATATCCAGCTCTAATCCGTCTATCGCATCTAGCACGGCGCCACAGGAGTCGTGCCCTAATAACGAACGACATTTGCTGCTATGAGACTTGGCGCGTTGCGTGAATGCAGACCTATCCACGTCAGTTAATCGGAGGTAAACTGCGACCAGACGGTGACAAGATGGACATTTCCCCAGAAAACCAGGAGGGAAGATCGAATGTCGAAGAGGCTGCCAACCATACTGACGTTGGTGATCGCGATGGTTTGCATTGCCTATCAGATAGGGCGCAGTGAACAGCAAGATGAAGCCCGATCGAAAGTCGCGCTGGCAAATGCTCCACAAGTGTTTGCCTGGGGATTCATCCAGAAAAATCGCGTCGGCCCCTCGGAATTAGCGAAGGGTGGAGGTTTTCTCAGCCCCATCGCTTTGCCGGGTCATCAAGTGAAACTCGAGTTTGAACGGCCTCGGCGTGACACAAATTATGCCGTTTTGGCGACAGGAAATCAGATTCCGCACGTGTGGGTTATCGAAAAGGAAAGGACGTACGTCACGATTGAAGCACGCCAAAAGAAGAATGAAGTCGATGAGGGCTACTCGTTCTCCATCCTCTGCCTAGACGACGATTCCTGATTGGGAAATTGGCCAAGATTGACGTCGGTCGCTCGTAGTCGTACTCGACGTATCAATGTCACGATGGGGGAATCGCGGCTTTTGTGATCGCGGGCGATATGTACTGGTGGCGACGTTCGACAGCAATAAATTCATCGTCGGGGAACCAATTTCCTGATAGGGCGACGGCGAACGGCGTACGACACAAACCAGACTATTTGAAAGCGCTGGAGTCATGTCCGCCCGTTCCAGTGAATCCGTTTGCTGGGCGTCGGCGGATGACGCGGCGCATCTGGAGGCCAACGCACAGTGTGATGATGTGAAATTCTCCTCTGAGTCCGGTACGGAAACAATGACGCCGCAAGCACATGCCCTCAGTCGGAAGACACTCGTTTGCTATAGCGCGGGAAGCATCGTCGAGACAAGCATCTATGGATTCTGCGGCCTCTATCTTCTGAACTTTTACACCGACGTCATCGGACTCGGTCCGCAACTCGTCGCAAGCGCCTTAGCGATCCGGTTTTTGCTGGATGCCGTATCGGATCCCGTCGTCGGTTATCTTTCAGACCACACGCAATCGATTCGAGGCCGGCGGCGGCCGTTCTTCCTCGTCGGTGCGTTCCCGGCAGCTGTGTTTTTCTACCTGTTGTTTACTCCTCCCGCCTTAAGCGTGACGGCATTGTTGGTCTATTTGACCGTCGTTTCGTCCGCACTCTATTTGTCGCTGACGGTCTTCGGGATTCCGTACATGGCGCTTTCGTGGGAGTTGACTCCCGCGTATGACGAGCGCACCCGAATATCCGTGTACCGACGTGGCATGGAAGTTGTCGCCGAAGTGCTCGCTATTTTGAGCATTCCATTGCTGCTGTCGTTGGCCGCCGCAACGAACGCGGACGCGGAGCCGACCAGCGCAGCGACAAGGCAAAGCTATCAAATCGCGGGACTGGTGATCGGCGGGGCGGCGATCATCGCGGCCGTGATTGCATATGCGGGAACTTCCGGAGAGGGAATCGCTGCAGCCAAACAGACATACAGTTTCCTCGAAGGCTGCCGAACGGTGTTTCGGAACAAACCTTTCGTCATTCTGCTTGTGACCTTCACACTTGTTGCCGTGGCCGATCGCGTCGCGATGGCATTGCTCTATTTTCTCCTAGAGAACTTTCATGGAATTCCGAAACAGAACGCGACAACACTGTTGTTGACCTTTTTCGCGGGAAGCCTGTTCACCCCAGGGGTCTGGCAATTTGTGAGTGCCAAGTTCGGGAAAAAGGCCGGCTATCTGCTGGCGATCGTCAGTTGGGCGATCGTCTTTGGCAGTTTCGCCGCCTATGCCTGGCCGGCACCTGCACTTTATTGCGTTGTGTTCCTTATGGGAGCTGTCAGTACCGGCGTGCTGACGATGCCCGGCGCGATTGCACCCGATGTCATCGAATGGGACCAATTCCAATCCGGTCAAAGACGAGAAGGAGCGTATGCGGGCGTGACCAAGTTCTCGTGGAAGCTGGGGACTGCCGTCTGCTTCTTTCTGCTGGGCTACCTGCTCGAGGCGATCGGATATCGGGGCGACGAAGAAACGAACCCCAAAGTATTGGACGGGCTACGAATCACGTTTGCCGGTTTGCCCGGTCTGTTGCTTCTAGCGGCGGTCTGCGTCTTTTGGTTCTTCCCGATCACCAAGACAAACCACGAGGCAATGGTCCGTGCGCTCGGCGAACGGCCCAAAATCTGAGTACATTCAAAAACCGCTCACTCGCTATTTGTGTTCGACAACCCAAATGTTGCGAAATCGAACGGGATTTCCATGATCTTGCAGGTAGATTGGACCGGGGCCCGGCCCCTCTTTATTGGGAGCTGCCCGTGTCGCGGTCGGAACGGGCACATCTTTTTGGACCACGACTCCGTTGTGACGAACGGTCATTTTGGCATCCGCCATCTTCTCTCCGTTCTCATCGAATTTCGCAGCCGTAAAATCAATGTCATAGGTCTGCCACGATAGCGGCGGGAAACACATGTTCGTGCTGGGAGCACTCACGTCGTAAATCGCGCCGCACTCGTTTTTCTCACCTTTCAGCCCAAACGAATCCAAAATCTGCACTTCGTAGCGGCCTTGCACATAGCACCCGCTATTGCTCCGCGCCTGTTCGCGAGCAGACGGCATGTAAGAGAGCATAAATTCCAAGTGCAGCGTGCAATCCTGGAAAGTCTGCAAGCTGACTGTGCCTTGTTCGAGTAGTCCTTCGCTGGTCAATCGCCCCTATTGGAAGCCATCCGCCGACGTGCCGTCGAACAGGACGACGGCCCCCTGAGGAGGTTTCTTGCCGAGCGTTGGGCTTTTACGCACGACCTTCTTGATCGTGCCCATATCTTGCCCGCTCCGGTTATTGATCTGAATTGTGGAACCATCGGTGACGAGCCCCGAACCCAAGGGTCCGGTCATCATAGTACGGCCATCTTTGGTTTCACCTTCGACGACAATCACGTCCTGCTTGTTCCATCCGTCACCGGGGAGGCCGCCGGGATAGGCGACCGCTCGAAACTTGTGGTCGCCCAGGGCGATCACTTGGACGCCGGCTTTAAACTCTTGTCCGTCGTCAACGACCATTCCGCTGTATTCGCCTTGAATTGCGAAATCAGCATCCACTTTCTCGGGGTCGATAACAACAATCTTTTCCGGCTCTTTTTTCGGTTCGCTCTGCTTGTCAACTTCAGCTCCCGACAATCGCGTGAGGGCCGCGAGCGCAATCAACGAATAAACAACAAGACTTATTAAACGCAATTGCATGGTGTCGCTCCAGAAAACTGGCAGGTTTGTCGGCCTTGTCGGGGTGATTCATCGAACGCGGGACGATCCGCTTCTCATTATGTGTTGGCGTCCTTTGCAATTCAAGGAGCCGGCCGAACTGGGAGGACGCGAGCGATGGCCCGAAACGTCTTGTCCGCCGCGGCGGCTTGGGTGCCAACGTATCGCTGCGCTCGCTTGCCCATCTCTTCGGATTGGTCTGGGCAAACCAGCCAGTTGCGGATGACTTCCCTGAGTTGCTGCGGCGATTCTACCTGGATTGCCGCATTGGCTTCGATCAATTGCTCGGCCGTCGCTTGGAAATTCCAGACATGCGGTCCGAAGCAGGTGGGGACACCATACCCTGCCGGTTCAATCATGTTCTGACCGCCGATATCCTCGGCAAGGCTGCCTCCAACAAACGCAAAATCTGCCAGTCCCCAAAGGGCGGGCAACTCACCCACCGAATCAACCATCATGACTTCCGCCGATGTGGGCAGCGGATCTTGAAGCTGACTACGCCGGACGTATTTGACATCACGACTCTCCAACAGTTTGGCGACCCTATGAAACCGCGCGGGGCCTCGGGGAACCACGACCAAACGCAACAGAGGGTACTCGCAACATAGGCTCTGAAACACCTCCAAAATGACTTGCTCTTCGGGGGCATGCGTGCTGCCGGCGACCAGAATCCTTTCGCCCGGCCGAAATCCCAGGAGACGCCGAAGTTCTTTGGTCTGGGCATTGTCACGGTCGCGCACTGCTCCTTCGTATTTCAGGGAACCCACGACTTCGACTTCGGTTGTCGCTCGACCTCTAAGGCGAGAAATTCGATCGGCGTCGCGCGGTGTTTGCGCTCCCCACCAGCGAATCGCGCCCAGCGGCCCGCGAAGAAAGACTCCGATCCGCTCAAAAAAGCGGAAGTCCCGATCATTCATCCGCGAGTTGACGACCACCACGGGGACTTCCAACGTCTTCGCGGCGGACAGCAAATTCGGCCACAGCTCCAACTCCGAAAGGATCAAAAGGCACGGGTCGATTGTCCGATACGCCCGCCGTACCGACCACGTGAAATCCAGGGGAGCATAGAAGATCTCGACTTCGGGAAAGTGCCTTTTCGCAACGTGGAACGCACTTGGCGAATAGGTTGATAAGACAATTCGGTAGTCGGGCCGCTCCACACGAAATCGCTCAAGCAAGGGACGTAAGACGAGCGCCTCGCCGATGCCGGCCGCGTGGCACCAAATGATCGGGGCCTTACGGTCACTTTGCGGTGCCGCGCCAATGAGTTTTCGCCAAAACCCTTCGATGTATGCGCCGGTCGTGAGAGCGCGGTACAACCAGATCGGCAACATCACCAACGTTACGATGACGTAAATCGCGTTTACAACGTACGGCATCGGTCGTTCCACCGCTTGACGAACGCGCGATAGTCGTCACCCGTGTCGACTGACGGCTTAAACGATGACTCCGGAAGAACGGCAACGTTGACCGCTATGCCCGCTTCAAGAAGACGCAATTGCTCAAGTTGCTCCTCACGCTCCCGAGGCGACTCAGGGAGTTGCCCATATGCTAGCAAGGTTTTCATGCGGTAGGCATACACGCCGACGTGATAATACCACCGTGCTTCGCTCTCTTGTTGATCCAGCGCTGGGACAGCACGGATTGGTGATCGGGAAAAGGCTTTGGCTTGACCTTGCTGGTCGATCTCCACTTCGACTGTGTCGCGGCTGCCGCGGAACGCTTTGTGTTGTGGTCCCATCGATACGGCGAGCGTGGCGACCTGTGCATGAGGATCTTCAACGAGTGATGACGCAACGCGGACGATGTCTTTGGCCGACAACTCAGGCTGATCGGCTTGCAGATTAATGACGAAATTCAGCGAGTCTTCGAGTGCAAGCCTTCGGATCGCCTCGACAATCCTCGACGTTCCGTTCGGATGCTCGGACGTGGTCGTCACGGATGCGACCCCGCACGACGTCGCGACGTCACATAAAATCTCGCGATCGCAGGCTACGACAACCTGCGCGAGTAGGCCGCCTGACGCTTTCGTCGCCTGTTGCGCCTGCTCAATCACGTGCGCCAGCAACGGCTGTCCTGTCTCCGAGAGCAATAGCTTTCGCGGCAGCCGCCTCGACTCGAGCCTTGCCGGAATCACAATCATGCCCCCGGGCGCGGTTCGTCGGGTCCCGTCTGCTTCTGTCGACATCACTGCAACCCGAATAGATTCCTACGTTGCCCACCGCACCGCCGTCTCTTGCCTGCCGGCGCCATTCGTTCTCCGCGACGTGGTTTGCAGCGGTCTTTTCTCATGCAGTCCGACATCTTTAAAGAACGGCCTGGGGCGGCTCACGGCGCAAGAGAACTTCCCAAAAGTCGCGGTCCGGGCGCACCTTGTCGTTTTGGAAATCACGCTGTTGCGCGACGACGTCTGCCGACTCCAAGTCTCGCAAGGCCTCGTCGGTCAAATGCCACTCGAAGAGTTCCGGAAGCCAATATTCATACCATGTCTTCTCTGAAAAACAGACGCGGGCAATCAGGGCATGATTCCGCCAGATGTCATCCGCTGAGACGTGATAATGAAATGTTTTCTTGAAACGATGCCAGGCAACCGGGCCCCGCAGGCTAACAATCTCAATTCCGGTGAAAAAAGCCTTCAGTGACACCACCGCTTCCGACCCGCCCCACCCCCGCATTCCGTCGATCCAGCAGACTTGATCGAAAATTGCCCTCGGAATCACGTAGCCGGGGGCACGGAGAGCAGTGATCGGCCGCGTTCGCCGCCAGGGGCGTTTCAAGATCCAATCGGCCGAAAAATAGCCGTTGTCGGGGCACATCCGAAACGAAGCTCCGTAAATCGGCCGATTTCTGGATTTGAATCCTTGAACGATCGGACTGACGATGCAATTCCGCTGAAGCGCCAATTCGGCGCACCGCTCAACACAGCCTTGGCTGATGCGTTGATGTCCGTCGAAGAACGCCAATGCGGCGCCGGTCGACCGGCCCGCGGCCAACAATCGAGACGGGGCAACGCCCACGCGCGTTTCATTTCGCACGACGCAGACCTGTTCGCCATCAATCCCGTCACAGCAGCCATCGGTGGATGCGTCATCCACGACGATGCATTCAAAGGGCCGGGAGGTACGCGCCCTTAGAGAGCTTAATGTGCGTCGCAGTTCGTCGGATTCGTTGTGGGCGGTGAGGATTGCAGAAATCATGTCTGCTGTGTCAAGTGTTGTTCAGCGACAGGTAGAATGAAATCCACATGTTAAAATGCAATCAGCATAGAAGAACGGGGCGTTCCGACTCCGCCAATCGCATATACGAAGCATTTCGACGGCCACAAGACGGTATCACGGTGACGGCAATCACTCGCGAACTTCCATCGGGAGGTTGATCACTGCTGAAACGCCTTAAACATCACAATACCTAAAAGGGCCGTATTTAATAAACTCAGGATCAGAATCGCAATAAGCAGTCGGCGAAGAACCGCAGGCGCTCCAGGAGCTCCAGGATCATCGTCTGGGGTTGGACTTGCTGGCAGTGTCATTAAGCACCCTTTTTCATGCGGATTTTTCGACTGGTTGGACTCGCTATGGAGATAGCACGTTAAGGTACTTCCAATGTTCTCTTACTTGTAAGGCGGAAAGTATGCTGGGCTGAAACCTCCCCGACATTTTTCGAATTCACGGGATCAGACCTACACAATGGAAAATATCTGCTGGCGTGCAAGGACGCCATCCACTCCCAAGCCCCCTTTCGCTGGGGGTTGTCGATAATAGTGTGAATCAGCGACCGGGACACTCAGGACCGGTCCCTTTTGGATGTCGAGATCATTTTGAAATTTCGTGTATAATCCGTCGCTGCCAGAGCTACTCTCGTCTCCGATCAACCACAGCGATTTGGAGGGCGGATTCCCGAGAAACGTGCGGCACTTATCCTTGACTGCCCGGTAAATCTCGTCCTCCGTTAGACCGGGATCCTCTTTGATACCAACATGAATAGTCCAATCCCAACTTTGAATTGGTCCAGGCGGCTTCCTATAGGCACGTCGAATCGACAAATCAAACCCCACAACAATACGAAAGTCAAAGCTGGCTGGTTGATCTCCTCCCAGATTATATAGGTACAGCTCTAACAAATGCTGTACGGATTGTTTAACCTTCTGGTTAATCTTAGAGGTCAGGTGGCCCGGCGTGAGATGACCGTAATGAGTGGGAGCCGTAGACTTGAAGAATGTTGAGCATGCGTCAATTTTTGGACCAAGATGCGGTGGTTCTACTCGTATCCACGGCATGGTAGCGTCCTCCAGGATTAGTTGTGTTGAAGTGAGATCTTGTTGTTTTGTGACGAATCACGTTGTCGACATGTTATGAACCAATTGGGCAATAATGTCGTACCCCGAATGAATTGTTCCCCACGGACGCACGAGCGCGTGAACGCCGGAGTCCGCTCAATTACGAATCGTACGCGCGACGCGAAAGCCCGCCGATGTGCCGGGAATTCCGTTTGGCGAATCTCCTCGTCGGTTTGCAGAACGCAAATCGTGTGCCTGCGACGAAAAAGCACCACCTCGCGTAACATTTAAAGCCGTTCTAAGCAATGGATTTAGGTCAGCAACATCCTGGTGCTTTTCTTGCGGCCAAAGGTCATGGCACCACTCCTTGACGTTACCGTGCATATCAAACATGCCGAAATTATTCGGCTTCAGACTACCGACAGGGTGAGTTTCACGCGAGTTGTCTTCAAACCAAGCGTATGTCGACAACAGGTCCGCAGCGTCGCCGCAGCAATAGCGCGTTCGGGTATTAGCTCGGCAGAAATACTCCCATTCTGCTTCCGTCGGAAGACGATATCCGGTCCGCGACAAGTAATCGTCGGGCAGCGTCATCCCAAATTCAATCGTCAGGTCGGGTGGATAACACCATTCGCGGATGGGAATTTTCTCCTCTTTGCAAAGCCAACGGCAATATTCGACCGCGTCTACCCACAGAATGGCGTTGATGGGACATGTTAGTTCCGGCGCACGAGAGTTTTTCTTGTGTTGGAAGTCTGGATTGAACCGTAGGAACTGCTCCTTTGTGACCTCTTTGGTGGCGATGGCAAATTGTCGCTCAATTCTTATTTGAATCTGCGCTTCCTCTTGCCCCCGTTCGTCCTCATTCTCGCCTGGGCCCATATGCGAGATCGCCGGACCCCGGATCACCATCGTGTGGCCCTCGGGACTAATGTACCAATCACGCCAGTCTAGGGGGCCGTTCGTTGTTGACTTCTCTGTGATTTGCGACAATAGGTCGTCTTCCTTCCACGATCGTAAGGCCCACTCGGCGGCCGAGTGCACGGCGGACTCAGAGTCGCTTTGAAACAGCTCCGCGAACTTGGCCAATAACTGAGCATGCTGTTTGCGGGAGAGTTTTTCAGCAGGCATGCCTCCCAGAATCCGCACCAGCGCCGCCCGATACGGGCCGTTGGGTTGTCCATTCAATTCAGCGGAGAGCTTCTCGGGATTCGCCACCACGCGACTCACTCGGTCTTCCAAGTACGTGCACAGATCCGGGAAGGGAGCGGGGACCTCGGTTGTGGAGAGGGCTTCCCGCATCGGTTCCGCATCGCCAATTAAGTCCAGCAGCAATGCCGAAGCATGCGCATGGACTTTTGGTTGCTGGAAGTCCAATTTGGAGCGCAGGATAGCGGCTGCGGCGTCAGTGTGATTCTCGAGAATCGGCAAGAGGATCGCATACGGCCGCGGCGTGGCACCGAGAAGTAAGTCGACGAGGGCCTCAGGATCGTCGGCTTCGTAGTCGGCCAAAATCAAGGCGGCCGCCTGGCGGTCGCCTTCTGATTGGGAAGGATCGCTAAATATCCGCTCGAGCTCCGGGTAGAGCCGGTCGCGGGCCGGTTTGAGGGCAGTCGTCCAGGCATCGAAATAGGTGGGATTTGTAGAAATATCCATTACAAGGTGGTCCGCCATAAAGGCGACAGAATTACCCCAAGGTTGTGCGCTGTCTGCAGGCGGAAATTGAAGCAACGCAATCCCGGCGCGAAACTGCCGATCGGGGTCGCCGTTGTCGTTTTCAAATTCTCCCCGCAGACGCTCGCGAACGGCGGCCGTGTCCCCGTATTCGGCAAGCGTTTGGCAGATGGCTGAAAAGCTGAGCGGCTTGCACTGAAGCAAACCGGTAATCACGGTTTCCTGCTGATCGCGATCAGCCGGCAAAAGCGCCATCGCGAAGTGCAAGTGCGGGGACTGCTCGTGCGCAGCGGCCAACAGCGGATTCGCCCATTTTCGCAAGGGGCCGATTGCGTTGACGATCTCCGGCACTTCCTGCGTATCGGCACTGACGAGTTTTTCTACGATGTTCTGCGCCTGCAATCGTCCGTTTCGGTCGTAAACCCACCAGCCCGCCAAACACAGCTCGGCAGCTGTGACGATGAAACGAGTCAGTTGAAAACGATTGGCCTTTCGCAACATCGTTCGGCAGTCTTCGCGCTGGATGCGATCAGCTCTTCTGGTCAGCAGAAGAAAGTAGGCCCATTCCCACAGCGCCGGCAAAGAACGATTCTCCGGATGAGCGCGCCACGCGGCGGCGCGTTCGTTCAACCGGAGTTGGGCGCGTCCGCGCATTGTTTCTGTTTGCTTGCGCGTGAGCCACGTCCGCAATGGTGCAACCAGATAGTCATGTGTCAGCTGGTAATACTTCTGGCCGGCTTGGACGATCGAATCCGATTCGTCGGCTTCCAGTCCATCGGGATCGGTCGGCGTGATCAGCCGGATGTCGCTGTTTAAGATTTCGAGCAGTTCGTCAAAGTCTTTGCGGCGATTGGCGTAGCCGGACGCTTCGAGTAATTCGTCGCGAGACTTCATCTGCCCCTTGATCTCCGTACCAAAGTCCGGAAGTAAAGCTTCGAGGAGCGCACGGGCGGCCTTCTGATGGTAGCGATGCTGCGGCGGCGCGGTTGACGAACTGAACGTGCCTTCGAGGAATGCGACTCCGATCCCCTCGGTCCCGCCGGCATTCTTCAATGCATCAGGCGTCCATGTGTTGCCTTTCATCATTTCGGCAAACAATGCCAGGCGGACGCAAATGACCTTGCCGTCTCTGGCCAAACCGGTAACGGACTGCCTGAGGAATTCTTTTTGCAGCGAGTTGATGTCGCCGGGATTTTTCGGTAGTCGGCCATAGGCCTGGCCAAACGCGGTTAAGACCTTCGTTGCATGATCGATGTCAAAAAGATCCACCAGCGTGCTGTTTTGTCCCTCAACGATGCGTATCTCCAAATCGTGCATAAAACGGCTGACGGCCAACCAAAAGTCGTCGCGCACCATCACGATGCACTGGACCCGGCTGCCGTCGCATTGCCTGAGCGCGTCGACCAGTTGGCTCTTCGACTCGCCCTGTCTGGCGTGCAACCACTGCTCAAACTGATCGAGCACAATGAGCAGCTTCTTACCCTTAGCCAGCCAGGATCCCTCACGCAAAGATTTCAACACGTCCGGCAACGGCAGATCCTGAGGCAAATCGGGAAAATGTTTGCGAAGTCCTTTCAGCAGCCGCACTTCCGTGTCTTCCGGAGTCGCCTCGACGTACACAGCGGTGACATTTTTCGTTAGCCGCGGCAGAAGTCCCGCTTTGACGAGTGAGGATTTTCCGCACCCGCTCGGTCCGTAGATCAGTCCCACGGAGAAGGTCCTGTCCGCATCGCGTTCTTCGACACGTGTCTTCCAAAACCGAACGCCCTCGGGAATTCCGTCGCGGTCTCGCGGCCCGGGGAGTAGTTCTAGGAAGAAATTCGAGTCATTTTCATCAAACGATCGCAGCCCGCGCGGGACAACTCGTAGTTCTCCCTCAATGGCTTTTTGCGGCACGGGAAGGACATCTGCGCTGCCTGCCCCGGTTTCCCGCCAGTGCCTCAGGTCGTCTGCGAAATCGGCGACCGTTCGATAACGGTCGGACATCCGTTTTGAGAGGGACTTCAAACAAATTCGTTCCAGCTCCGACGGTATGCTCGCGTCAATCTGCCGAAGCGGTTTCGGATCATGCTGTTCAATTTCGACGAACATTTCCGATCTTGTGCTGCCGGTGAACGGACGCCGCCCGGTCAGCAACTCGTAAAGAATTACCCCCAAGCTCCATTGGTCGGTGCGGCCATCGACGCGATGAGACTCCCGCTTGACCTGTTCCGGAGCCATGTAGGGAGGAGACCCGGCGCATTCGCCTTTGCGCAGGTGTTGCACGTCCTCGTGAATGGCCAATCCGAAATCGGTTACCCGCGGCTGGCCGCTGGAATTGATGAGGATGTTGTCAGGCTTGAGGTCGCGATGAGTCAAGCCTTTGTGATTGGCATAGTTGACCGCCTCGGCGATCTCGATCATCAAGTCGGCGATTTGTTCCGGTGATTGTGGGGTCGATTTGACGAAACTGGTCAGCGTCTCGCCCTCGACGTATTCCAAAACGATGACCACGGTTCCCAGTTCGCGGATGACGTTGTAGACACGGACAATTCCAGGGTGATTCAGGCGGATCGCCATTCGCGCTTCGTCGAGAAATCTGTCGACCATTTCGGACGACGACAAATACTCTTTCTTGGGCACTTTCAAGGCGACCAAGATGTTCAACTCTGAATCGTAGGCGAGATACACATCGCCAAATGCTCCGCCGCCCAGACGACTCCGAATGGCAAACCGATCGATCCGCGGTGGGATGGGGGCGACGCCGTTGTCGGAGTCCGACGAATTTAGCGTGAAATTTCGGGAATCGAGGCTGGGGGATTCAGCGGCCGCTGAGAAGCGCCGCGTTTCCATTTCCGCTTTCTGCGAAGAACCGCTGCCAAAACCGGCCGTTGCGATCTTCTCGTCACTTGGAAACTGTTTTTCATGCTCGTCCCAAAGGGCTGAGTTGGTCCTGTTTCGTTGGATTTCTTGTTCCGCGTGAATCAACTCCCGCAATAATTCGTCCCGTCCCGCCGTGGTGATTCTTTGGAGGTAGTCTTCGATGCGAGGTTGCGCACCCGCTTCGAGCGCTTGCTCGAATTCATCGCACAGTTTGTCGATCTCCCGTTCCAGTTCCAATGGAATGAAGCCATTTGATCTATGGGCGAATTCCGTCACGAGATCTCCTTGTGCTGCCAAATCCGCCGAATCAAACGCAATTTGCGTTCAATGGAACGAACATTCAATCCCAAGTCACGTGCGAGCTCTTCGTTCGTGAAGCCTTCCATCTTTCCGAGCGCGATCTTGCATAAAATGTCGTCATCCAGCAGACCAAACAACTGTTCGATTTGCTCAGCAAATAAGGCTGCAAATTCCGGCGAGGGATCGCCGTGCATCACCTGGCTGAAGCCGCCCTCACGTTCGTTGGTTGCGTGCCCGTTGTAAATTGCCGACTCGCCGCATATGTCGCCTCCACCGCGTTTGGTCGCCAATTCCCGACGTCGGTGATCGATCACCTTGCGGTTGGTGAGCATCACCAAAATCTGCCAAAGATCGTCGCGGTTTTCCAACTTTGGAAACCGTGCTTCTTCGACGCCGCGAAAAAACCCGTCAAATGCCGAAAGGACCACGTCTTCTTCGTCCGCCGCCCGTCGCGATGTGCCGCCGATCTTCGTCCGGGCGATTCGTATCAGGCGGTCGGCGTACCGATTCCAGAGTTCCTGCGGACTGCGAGGCTCCCCGGCCTTGAGTTGCGCGATCCATTCACTCACAGAATCGGAATCTGCCATGACGATGTCTCGGAAGCGGCAAATGTTGACCTGCAGCGATTTTACGATGATTCGCAAGGGACTTCCAACAATTTTTTCCCAGATTCAATCGCATCGGCCGCCGCCTAGGTCAAATCTCGCACAAAATCGTGTCGGGCAATCGGCATTGTTCGCGAGTTTAACAATAGGAAACGTCGCGATCGCCGTCGATCGCCACCCGATGATCGCAACACTAAACCCCTATTCCGGGAGACTCGGTCTTGATCCAAGTCAACGACACCCTGACCGCCAACAGCGCCACCGGCGACGCGTTGGTCCTCCAGGCGGTGCGGCAGATTGAAACGCTTCAGATGCGTCTAAAGCATTGTACGGCACCACCCGGAGCCCTGGCAGACATTCTTGCGCACGTTCGCATGGTTCTTAAAGCCTTGCCGATGAGCGCCGACGAGCTTGCGCTTGCTGGAATTTGCCTGCGCGATGCGGCCCGGTACTTGAAGTCTGACGAGCGAGGCGCCGCTGGCTATGAACTGCAATTGCTCGCGCATCAACTCACGCGATGCGTTTCCAAGTTGCCGTTGACTAGCGATTAGATCTCGCTCCCCGCATCGAGGTTTAACATATTGACCCGTTCAGGCTCATTTCGGCAGTCATACCGGTTTACTGCCGCTGAAAGAATTGGACGCCCTCTCAGGTACATGTCATTGATCGAGCCCGATCCGCAATGCTCCGTCGCAGAGTGCCCCGGGGGCAGCCGCGGTGGCAAACAACTTCCAGGGAGTCGTCGTGTGAACCTTCATTCTCGTTTGACACACCTGACACACCACCGCGAACGGCTTGTTGAAGCCCTCATACGAACACCGAAGCTTGGGGGCGTTTTTATGCACGGATGCGTCTTGGCAACATTAGCATCCCGACAGCGAGTCGTTCTGGTCGCTGTCATCGAGGCATCCAGATGTCGAATCAACGCTCCCTTCTGAGGCACCTCCTTTTCGCGGAATTGAAACGTGCCAGAATCGATGGTCGTCGGCGGAGCCTCACAACGCTGATTGTTGATGTCCTCGAACGGGAGAAATTCCATCTACGTCGAGAACCATCACTCGCCGATATGAAATGGCTGCTGTTGCAAGTCTTTCGTATCCCGCATTGGATTCTGTCGCCGATCATTGACTATTCGCTGACCGCCACAAGGACAAAATCGTTGGCAAACCAGTTGCCTGGAATTGTGGATAAGGGGCTCTCTGATCCAAGCGATCCGAGGGAGACTGGCCGATGGAAATCTTGATGGTTGGGAAGCGGCGTATGTAATTTTTCTGGCCTCGGTTGGAATGGCAGTTGCAGCCAGTCGGCGTCACTAAACGGTAGGCTGGCCTGGCGAAAACCTCTCATTGTCGGGCGGAGCCGCTCTCCGGTCCCCTGCTCTCACCGACTCGCGCCGCAGCGGGATAAGCTCGCACGCCTCACGCCGCCGTGTCCTCAAGGCTCTGTTGGCGCAAAGGGATCTCAGTTCCGATGCGGTATTTGAGCCGACAGACCTTAACGCCCTGGCGGCAGCCGCCACCCGGTTCGCAAACCAACTCCGCCGATATCCCCGCGTGAGAGGAACGTATACAGCGGGGTGTCACTTCGGGGCAAAAGCCGAACGCCTGGGGAAGTCCCCTGGATGCAATCTCAAAATTCTTAAGCTTGAGGTCGCCTGTCCCCGCCTTGTGTCTACAATTTCACTGAATGCAAACTTGGGAGCTTAGCAGTGAGCTGGATGGAGTGGTACAACAACTTGGCGAAACCGGCGTGGACCCCTGAGCCCGCGACCATTGGCCTGATCTGGCAGATACTTTACCCGATGATCGCCGTATCGTTCGGCTTCGTATTCGTGCAGGCAATCCGCCGACGAGTACCGTGGACGGTCGCTTTGCCGTTTGGCATCAATCTCGCAGCGAATCTCTCCTTTACGCCGATACAATTCGGCCTGCGCAATCTGCCGTTAGCGTCCGCGGATATTCTGATCGTCTGGGGGACAATAATTTGGATGATGATCGCGATCTGGAAGCACTACAAATGGGTTGCGGTTGCCCAGGTACCTTACTTCGTCTGGGTGACAATCGCGACTTACCTGCAGTTGGCGATTACGGCGGCGAATTGGAGCGACTGATCCATTGAAAAACAGTGCACCCGCAGAGCGGGCCATACGCCTGGGGCTTTGCTGCACGTTTCTGGAGCAGCCGATCAAATTCCGCAATACGACCGTCAAATCCATTCGCAGCATGGACCGTGCTGCGGCCCTTACAAAGTTGTCGCGGCTATGCCTGGCAAATGCCGAGGCATTGCGTTCGGCACTAGAATTTTGTGCCAATCAGGGAATTGGCTGCTTTCGCATCAATAGTCAAATCCTCCCAATCAAGACGCATGCCGAATGCGGCTACGGCATGGAGGATTTGCCTGACGGCGACCAGATTGTGCGGCGATTCACTGAGTGTGGCGAATTTGCGAAAGTCCACGCGATCAGGACCTGCTTTCATCCGGACCAATTTGTGGTCCTCAACTCTCCTCGCGCCGATGTCGTAACCCGCTCGATCGCAGAATTGGAGTATCAGGCTGAGGTCGCGGAGTGGGTCGGCGCCGATGTTGTGAATATACACGGCGGCGGTGCGTACGGTAACAAGCAAGCTGCGCTGGAGCAATTCGCGCGAAACATAAGTCGACTTTCTGATCGCGCTCGCCGGCGGCTCACGGTAGAAAATGACGATACGGTCTATACTCCATCGGATCTGTTGCCACTGTGTCAGCATGAGGGGGTACCGTTGCTGTACGATGCCCATCATCACCGGTGTCGATCCGACGGACTCTCGGAAAACGAGGCTACGCAACGAGCGATCAACACCTGGGACCGCGAGCCCATGTTGCATATTTCCAGCCCCATCGACGGCTGGAATGGACCCAAGCCGCAGCGGCATCACGACTACATCAATATTGACGACTTTCCACAAGGCTGGCGAAAATTGCAGGCAACTGTCGAGGTGGAAGCAAAGGCCAAGGAACTTGCGGTGTTGAAGCTGAAGACGGAGTTGGAAAGCATCGGCGTCCCGATTAGGTAGGCGAACGACGGATGCTGAACTGTTGACTCGCCTCTCGTGGTTGCGACGAAGTGATTTTTGGTGTGATGTGGCAGCACGGAGGGCATACGCCCACAGGATCCGTGGACAATCAGGTGGTCAGCTTGCGGAGTGAAGCCATGCGGTACCTCGTTCTAGTTGCGACAGTTCTGCTTCACACTGGGCATGCCCGAGCGGAGTCCTCGCCGGCTCAGGGGGAATTGTTGCAACTCCGGATCGCTTCCGATTTGGTGCCCAGTCCCGTTGCCGTCGACGTCCTCGTGCCTCCGGGATATGAGGAGTTCACCGATCCGGTTCCTTTGTTCCTATGGTTGCACGGAGGAACGTCAGGAAAGGACGTCCTCGGAAAACATATTCGCCCGTTCGTCGAGCGGGCGTGGGCCAAGCAAGACCTGATTCCGTGCGTCGTCGTTGCACCGGTCACTGGCGCCTCGTTCTTTATCGATTGGCACGACCGCACGCATCAATGGGATACTTTCATTACGGGCCCGATGCTGGCAGATATCCGCAGCCGCTTTAATGTCATGCAAGATCGCGCGGGGACAGTGATCGGCGGCAGCTCTTTTGGCGGGCAAGGAGCGCTGCGGGTCGCGTTTCGCCACCCTGAGATGTTCACTGCCGTTGCTGCCATGGCCCCCGGATTTCCGGCGGTGATCAAGCTGGAAGATTGGGATATCAGCTACTTTGGCGAGGAGGTGTTAATAGATCACGCGGCGCGATTCGGCGATCCGGTCGATCGGGCATTTTGGAGAAAAACCCACCCACCCACGATGGTCATCGACGATCATGATCGGCTGCGAAGTTCGGGACTGCAAATCCTCATCGAAGTTGGCGACGAGGACGCCAACGGAAACTTTCGCTCGGCAGAGTTGTTGCACCGTTTACTGTTCGATGCGGCCATCGAACATGACTACCACCTTCACCGCGGCGCAGCACATGTGGGCCGTTCAAAACAATGGCGTTTTCCGGAGGTCTTTCGTTTCCTCTCCCGTACACTGGACCCGCCCGTCGACGAGGATCCGGTTGCCGAGCGACACCGACTGAAAGCCACGCAGCGCGGACGTTATAAGCCTCGAACGACCAACGAACTGCCGCTGACGCCGGTCACGTTTGACCATCCGAAGTAGCCGACTTTTCCATCGCACGCGCCCGTTTTTCTGGCTCTTCGTGCGTGCCTCGTTGGCAATACCATCATCGGGCTGTCAGGCGACAGCGGTTATCGAGCGCGCAAGAACCGCCGGTCGGGGGCGTTGTCGGATGGACTTAATGCCTTCCCCAACTTCACCCCCGCCGGCGGCTTCCCCCCAAACGCATCTGTCATTTCGGTCTAATACTTGTTTTTGATGGTGTCGTACCAAGAGGCATACCTGATCGACTCTTCTGATTCCCAATACTTGATGCCGAAGATGCCGGTTTCCAGATTGTGGTGTTGTACGATGTGGTCGTATCCCCCACCGCTGTACAACGTATCTGTGGTATCGTCGTTGCCGCCGTCGATCAAATCGTTTCCGGCACCACCGGACAAGTAGTCCGTTCCGCTTTGACCGTAGAGCTTGTCGTGGTCGTTATTGCCGAACAGGTGATCGTTACCACTACCTCCATACAT
>CALFYU010000231.1 GCA_937952455.1 uncultured Planctomycetaceae bacterium | reverse complement strand
TGTGCGACCTGGTACATTTTTCGTTTCGCGACGTCGCGTAATATTCAACGTGCTCGGTTCGATTCGGACACAACATCTACTACATAGCAAGGTGCGTCGCGACGCACCCTACTTTTGCGGAACATATATTAAGGACACAATCATGCAACAGGCAGTCGTCATCGATGCTGTGCGGACGCCCGTGGGCCGGGCTTCGGCGGATCAAGGTTATTATCGGGACGTCCGCAGTGAAGACCTGTCGGCCGGCATCATTAAAGCTCTGGTCGACCGGACGGGCATCGATCGCAATTTGATCGAGGACGTCAAATGGGGCTGTGTGCAACAACAGGGGGAACAGGCCTTCGACATCGGCCGCATCGCTGCCTTGATGGCCGAACTGCCCATTGAAACCGGCGGCGTGACCATCAATCGCAACTGCGCTTCCAGTCTACAAGCAATCAACGATTGTGCCCTGAGCATCCGTGGTGGATGCGAGGACGTGCAGATTGCCGGCGGTGTGGAGCACATGGATCACGTCGGCATGAACGACGGCTACAACCCGTGTCCGGGGCTGTTCCGCAAGTATACCGAAGCCATCATGAACATGGGCATGACGGCCGAGTATCTGGCGTCGAAGTACGGGATCTCGCGGGAAAAGCAGGACGCGTTCGCCTGCCGCAGCCATGAATTGGCCGCCAAAGCCACCGACAGCGGCGAATTCAAAAGCTAGATCATCCCCACTTGTGGCCGGGACAGCGAGGGCCGCAAGGTGCTGCTGACCGGCGATCAATGCATTCGCCGTGACACGTCACTGGAGGCGCTGGCGGCGCTCCGCCCGGTCTTTAATCCCGCCGGGGGTTCGGTCACCGCCGGGAACAGTTCGCCGACCAACGTGGGAGCAGTGGCCATGCTGATCATGTCGGAACAAAAGGCCCAGGAGTTGGGCCTGAAACCGATGGCCCGCATTCGGGCCATGGCGGTCGCCGGCGTGGACCCCACGGAAATGGGCATCGGCCCGGTTCCAGCGATGCACAAGGTCCTCAAGCGGGCCGGGTTGACGCTGGACGATATCGACGCGATCGAATTGAACGAGGCCTTCGCCGTGCAGGTACTTTCCTGTTTGAAATTGCTGGGCATCGATGAGACAAAGGTCAACACCCGCGGCGGCGCGGTCGCCATCGGACATCCACTCGGCGCCAGCGGCGCACGTATCGCCACCACGTTGTTGCACCGCATGCGCGACGAGGGAGCCAAATACGGCGTGGCCACGATGTGCGTCGGCCAAGGTCAAGGCGTGGCGACGGTCTTCGAAGCGATGAATAATTAGACGACAGCGGGCCGCCGTTGCCGGAACCAATTCCGGTCTCGGCGAGCGGCGGGCGTCAGCCCGCCGGTGACGTGCTGTGCCAAAACGCGTGCGACGCCAAGTTGTGAATGGCAATTCATTGTCCTACCTCGAAAGGTGCGTCGCGACGCACCCTACGCTATGTGCTTGTCGGAACTTGACGATCAGTCCTTATTCGGAAACGGAGCTGCACCGTGAGCGAATACAATTTGGGTGCCTTGCATCGCCGTGTTGCTGAACGTCTGGGGCCACGGACGGCACTGCGGTACAAGCAATACGGACGGTATCGCGACTACTCGTACGAGGATTATCGCCGCGATGCCGATGCGCTGGCGGCCAAGCTGATCGACCTGGGCATTCAGAGCGGGGACCACATCGGGCTATTGTCCGAGAACCGCTACGAATGGCTGATCACCGACATCGGCATTCTTTCGGCCGGCGCCGCCGACGTGCCGATGCATGCCCCGTTGTCGGCCAAACAGGTCGCGTATCAATTGGGACACAGCGAAGCCCGCGGGGTGTTCGTCAGCAACCAGGCTCAGGCCGACAAGGTGTTGGAAGTCGCCGACGATCTGCCGAACCTCGAGTTTTTGGTCTCCTTCGACCCGATCGAGCCTCAATCAAAATTGCCGTATTGGACGTTTGCCGGCTTTCTGCAAGCGGGCCGCAATCTTGGTGCGGAGGGAAGAGACCGCGTCCTCAGCCGCGAAGGCATGATCAACGCCGATAGTTTGGCCACGATCATCTATACTAGCGGCACGACGGGCAATCCCAAAGGGGTCATGCTCACGCACGGCAATCTGCATTCCAACTCCGAGGCGATGCTGGCATCGGGCACCTCGCAGCCGGGCGACTTTTCGCTCAGTTGGCTGCCGTATAGCCACATTTATGCCCGCACTGTCGACCATTACCAGGCGATCCTGGCGGAGATCACGATCTGCATCGCCGAATCGGTCGAAACGCTGGTGGTCAATCTGGCGGAGATTCAGCCGCACTGGATGGCCTCGGTGCCGCGGTTTTATGAAAAAGTGTGGGCCTTGGTCGGACACCTCGAACCGGAGGTTCGCAACAAACAATTGCACCGCATCTTCGGCCCGCGTCTGCGGCAGCTTTCGTCCGGCGGCGCTCCCCTGCCCCGGCACATCGCCGAAGGCTTCATCGACGCCGGCATCTCCCTGATGGACGGCTATGGACTGACCGAGTCATCTCCGGTGATCACGTTCAACCGTCTGGACGACAATAAGATCGGCACGGTGGGCAAGGCGATTCCAGGCGTCGAAATCAAGACCGCGGCCGACGGCGAGATTTTGACCCGGGGCCCGCACGTCATGCTGGGGTACTGGAAGAATCCTGAGGCGACCGCCGAGACGATCGTCGATGGTTGGCTGCATACAGGCGACGTGGGCGAGATCGACGAAGACGGTTTCCTGTCAATCACCGACCGCAAGAAGGACCTGATCATTACCTCCGGCGGCAAGAACATATCGCCCACGGAATTGGAAACGCTGCTGGTCAGCGACGTGTTCATCGACCAGGCAGTGACCTACGGCGACGGCCGACAGTTCGTGTCGGCCCTATTGGTCCCGAACTTTCCGCATTTGGAAGCCAAAGCGGCCGAACTGGGCGCCTCCCTGGACGCCAATGGGGAATTCTTGTCCGATCCGGCCCTGACCCAGTTCTTGGAAGAACGCGTGGCGCACATCATGGAGGCCGTGAGCAAGCCGGAGCGCGTCAAACGGATTCTGGTACTCGCGCGGCCGTTCCAATTGGAAGAGAACGAACTCACCGCCACGTTAAAAGTCCGTCGGCGGTTTATCATCGACAAGTTTCGCGACCAACTCGATGAGTTGTACACGACCGCCGTGGCCGACGCCGACCAGGGGGATTGACCGGCCGAAGGGGGCGTCATCCGTCGCGGCGACGATGCGCGAGTGCCGGAAGGTGGCGGCGGATGTCGCGCAGCCGCTGAAAATCGAGTTCCGCCAGCGCCACGGATTCCCCATCGGCGGCTGTGGCCAGGACGGTTCCCCAGGGGTCGATGATCATCGAACGCCCGTATGACTGCAGTGTGGGGGTGTGGCGTCCATGCTGGTTGGGGGCGATCACGAAGGCTTGGTTTTCAATCGCCCGCGCCCGCAGCAAGACCTCCCAGTGGTCGCAGCCGGTGGTAAAGGCAAACGCAGCGGGAATGGCAATCACATCCGCTTTCCGGTCCGCCAACTGTCGGAACAACTCGGGAAACCGTAGGTCGTAGCAAATCGCCTGGCCGAGTGTGAAGTCTGGCAGCGATGTTGCCGCGATCTCTTCGCCGGGTAGAACGGAATCCGATTCGCGAACGGTGACTTTATCGGGCACGTCGACGTCGAACAGATGCCGCTTGCGATAACAGGCCAACTGCCGTCCGTCGGGGCCGAACAGCAAACTGGTGTTGAAGACCTTGCCAGCGACATCAGTCCGTTCGGCGATACTGCCGGCGAGCAACGTGATGCCCAATTCGGCCGCTAATTCGCTCATCCGCCGTAGCGTGGGACCGGAGAGCGGTTCCGCCTCGGCGACAATCGTCTCCCAGCGGCCGATGCAATTGAACAATTCCGGCAGCGCCACCAGCGTCGCCCCTCGCGCGGCGGCGTCGGAAACCAACCCCACAGCGGCGTCGACGTTGCGCGCCTTGTCCTCTGTTGAGTGCAGTTGTACGGCGGCGGCGAGGATTATTTTAGTCATGGCGGCGAGAACGTTGATAATGGCGAGCACGACCCGCACAAATTAGAGCAGATCGTGGTACTGCGTGGTCGTACACTTTAGAATGACCGATCGTAGTTGGATCGTCCAGACTAAGCGGTGCATCAACTGA
>CALFYU010000230.1 GCA_937952455.1 uncultured Planctomycetaceae bacterium | reverse complement strand
CAGACGACATATGCATTCATACTTCCATAGAACCGGAAACGGAAACGTCGCCGCGCACGGGCTGACCGGCAGAAAAGGCGCACGGACTTGTATGTCCGGATTCGGCGGGATTATTCTCTGTGAAATTTCCCAATTCGCAGACAAACGCCAATCTACGGTTCGTGTGAGCACGATGAAAACTTCCAAGACATCAAGTGGCAAAGCGCAGTCGCCATCGGGGCGACGGTTGCTCTCAAGCGAAGTTCACAGGCATCTCATGGCGGAACTGGCCGCCCGTGCCTTTCCCCTCGGCGCCGAGCTTGATCCGGGGGCCATCGCGCAAAAGTTGGGTGTGTCCCGCACCACGGTTGACCGCGCGATTTCTACGCTACACAACGAGGGATGGGTTCAACTGAATCCCAATAGCCGTCCCACGGTGCTCGCCTATCCTCGCGTCAGGAAGTCAGAATCCGAGGCGTCCAACGCGTTAGGCTTCACGAATCAGACCCAGCGGATCTATCAACTGCTATTGGAGCGAGTCTTTAAAGACGAATTCCGTATGGGCGAAGCCATCAAGGCCAAACCGCTGGCCGATGAGATGGGAGTCAGCATCTCGACGGTCCGGCAGGCGCTCGATTGGCTGTGCGGGGATGGTGTACTTAGGCAGATCCCGCGGCGCGGCTGGCAGGTGGTCCGTCTGACGACCGATGACATCAAAGACATCTATCGAGTCCGCCTTCCGTTAGAACTACAGGCGGTCGAGCGCGCGATGTCGCGGGTCAATCCGCCGGACTTGAGCAACCTCGCGCAGGAGACGGAGACGTTGATCGAGAAAATGGACCGTCTCACCGAGCATGAACGTTGCCTGGCGGATTATCAGTTCCACCGCGCGATCGCGGAAGCGACGGGCAGCGCGATACTCGTCGAGACGCTTGATCCGCTGTTGAAGAAGTGCCTGCTCAAGAGTCTGGCCAGTGTCGAAGACGAGGAAACGCGGCAACAGGCCTTCCCTACGCACAAAGCGATCCTCGACGCAATCCTCGCGGGGGACAAGACGGAAGCACTCAAGCAAATGAAACTTCACCTACAGGTCGGCCTGGAAAGACTTCACGAAACGACAATTCCCGAGGAGCCATAAGCCCTATGAATGTTGCGACAAGAGCCCGCTCGTTTACTCCCATCGCCATGCCGGGTGTACAAACCCGGCTGACGCCTGAAGAAGAACAAGTGCTGCTGGGGGTCCTGCGCAACGCGAGTAGTCTCTCCGTTGGCGTCGGGGGCGCCCCGGAAAACGATGCTTTTGAGCGCGACTTTCAACAATTTGTAGGCTCGGCGGATGCAGTGGCTGTGAATAGTTGCACCTCCGCGCTGGAGTTGGCGGCGATGTTGTCCGGAATCGGTCCTGGTGATGAGGTCATCCTTCCGGCGCATACATTCGTGGCCAGTGCGGTGCCTTTTGCCCGGACCGGTGCGAAGCTTCGCTGGGCGGACATCGATCCGGAGACGCGTTTGATCAGTGCGGAGTCCGTGGCACGACTCATTAACGAGCGCACCAAATTACTGTTGGCCGTGCATTTGTATGGATTGCCGGCGGACATGGACGCGCTAATGACCTTGGCCCAGCGCCATGATTTGATCGTGGTTGAAGATTGCGCTCAAGCGCCGGGCGCCAAGTACCGCGACCGCCGCGTGGGATCGATCGGGCACTTTGGCTGCTTCAGTTTTCAGACACACAAGAACATCCAGACGCTGGGTGAAGGGGGAATGCTCACCCTGAGCGATCCCGAACTTGGCGAACAGGCACGGCGGATGCGCTGGATGGGGATTTGGCACTGGCAGGGGGAACGCCAACACGATTGGATTCCCGCGGGCAGCGACATCGTCGAACCCAGCCCCGGCCGCTGGCCGATGAATTACTGCATGGGCGAACCGAACGCCGCTGTGGGGCGTCAGATGCTTTCCCGTCTGGATGACATCAATTCTCAGCGCCGTCACCAAGCAGCGCGGTTCGTGAACCAACTCCGGGATCATCCGGAACTGAATTTTCAACGAGTGCCCGAAGAATGCGAACCGAGTTACCATCTGCTGGCAGCACGGTACGACGGCGAGGAGTTCGGCCAACATCGCGACGACCTCATGTTATTGCTCCGCGATAAATACCAGCTTAAGTGCATCGTGCAATATTGGCCGCTCAACCGGTCGGAACTCTTTCAGAAGTTCGGCTTCTCCGAAGCCGACGTCCCGGAAACCGACCGGTACTATGACAACATGATCAGTTTCCCATGGTGGTCGGACATGAGCGACGAATTGCTCGACGATATGGCGGATCGCACGCGCAGCGCACTGGATGAATTGCGGCAACGCTAACCGGCGTCGCTAACTCTCATTTTCAAGGTCGGCAACGGCGAGTGAGAAACCGGGCCGTTACGCCGAAAAGGACGGCTCGAATGAAATCCGCGGCGGATGTGATTGTAATCGGCGCCGGCCACAATGGATTGGTCTGCGCAGCCTATCTCGCCAAGGCGGGGTTGGATGTACTGGTCGTGGAAAGGAGCCATCGCATCGGCGGAGCGTGCGTCACCGAAGAACTCGTGCCGGGGTTTCACTTCTCGACGTTTGCCTACAGCGCACACGGACCCGGGCCAAAAATCTGTTGTGATCTGGAACTGGCAGCCGACGCCTTTCAAATTAACGCAATCGATCCGGTCGTGTTTCATCCATTTCCCGACGGCGACCACGTGATGCTCTGGTCCGACCGCGAGCAATCGGCCGAGGGGTTGTCGCGCTTCGGACCGCGGGAAGCGGAGGGCTATCTGGCCTACCATCGGTTTCTCGAGGACGCGATTTCGATCGTCTCCGATTGGTTTTTGCAGCCGCCGATATCGCACCGCAGTCTGTACGAGCGGTATGAGTCGACGCCGCTGGCTCCCGTGTTGGAGGCGATGCTCACCCGTAGCCACTGGGATGTGCTCTGTGACTACCTCGAGAATGACAAGGTACTTTGTGCGCTGGCCCGAGCTGATGACTGCGGCGATCCGCTGGCAATCGGTTCGTTGCTATCGGAGGTGTGCGAGATGGGCAGCACCGGCGCAGGAATCGAAAACAAGTCGGGACTGGTGCGCGGCGGCATGGGGCGGATAACACAGGCCTTGGCCGATGCGGCGCGCAAGTTCGGCGCGGAAATCCGCACGGAGGCACCCGTCTCGCGGGTTCTCGTGGAGAACTCCCGCGCAGTTGGTGTACGATTAGAGTCCGGAGAGGAACTGCGCAGCCGCTTTGTCGTGTCCAACGCCGACCCGAAACGAACGTTTTTGAAGCTGGTGGCCCCTGACGATCTTTCGCCTGATTTTCGGTCGCAGGTCGCCCGCATCAAGACTCGTGCCGGCTATATGAAATATCACGCGATCCTTTCCGGCCCGCCCCATTTTTCGGCTATGCCGGAGCGATTCGCGAATGATGCACGCTATTGCGCGAGCGTGAGAATCGCACCGTCGCTTCCGTACTATCAGCAAGCATGGGTCGATGCGCAATCCGGGATTCCTGCCCGTCAACCGGTCATGAGCCTGCAATTGCCGACCGCCTACCTGCCCGAGATGGCGCCGGCGGGCAAGCACATATTCGGTGCCTGGGTGCGGTATGCGCCCCGCAACCCCAAGGACGGGGGCTGGGAGAGTTGGCGTGAGGAGACGCGCAAATCGATCGAGCAAACCATCGAGTCATACGCTCCCGGCTTTCGCGAGTTGATCGAGTGGCAGCGGCTGTATACGACTGAATATATCGAGCGGGAGACGGGAATCACCGATGCCAGCATTCGCCACGTCGACCAAACGCTCGATCAGATGCTTCACCGCCGCCCCCTGCCTCCCTGGTCGGCCTATCAGTCTCCCCTCGAAGGCTTATGGATGTGCGGCTCGGGAACTCACCCGTGCGGCTCCGTCACCGGGGGCCCGGGACACAATGCCGCCCATGCGCTATTGGAAACCATTAGCAAGTCCGTCGCTACAAATAGACGGTCGGCCACGCCGTTCAAGATCGGTCCTTGCCCCGACGGCTTGTCACGAACATCCTTCGTACCAACGGATGTCAGCCCCCTTTTCCCCCTAGTCAGATGGGTTGGATTGCGGTTCAAGCAGATCACTGCTGCCTTCTTCGGGGTCGCGCGACTGTCGGGCTTGCCGGTTCACCGTGTCCCCCTCACTTTGCAAGTCACCCTCAGCCGAATTCACGAGTTGCTCCCGTTCAGCAGCTAAGGAGCGTTGCGGACGGCCGTTGCCGGCATCGTCGGGAAGTTTGGGCAGCTCCTCGGGTTTTGCGGACTCCCCTACTCCGAGAATCGGCACGCCGCGAGGAAAGATAATCTCACGCTGCTCATCGGGCATTTCAAATCCCTGATCCTCAAAGCCACTCTTGACTAACCGGATCAACGAGGATTTCACTTTGAGCCAGCTGTGTTTCTGTGCATTGACCCATGCAAACACGCGAAGATTCACAGTGGCGGCACCCAATTGCTCAACGAGCACCTGCGGCTCAGGGTCATCCAAGATGGCAGGGTGATCGGTCAGGATTTTCATCGCAGTTTCTTGAGCGCGCGTCACCGGTACGTCATATCCGATTCCCACAACAAAGTCGAAACGGCAATTGGGGTTCGCCGAAAAGTTCTCAATCGTCTCTTTGTAGATCGTCGAATTCGGGATCTGTACGTGGTTGCCCTCCAAAGTCATGAGTAATGTCCCGCGCGTATTGACGCGTTGAACGTAGCCTTGATAACCGGCCACTTGAATGAGGTCGCCGTAGCGAAAAGGGTTTTGCATGCTCAACAATATACTGGCAAGAAAGTTTTCGGCGATATCGCGAAACGCAAAACCGATCACGAGTCCGATCAACCCGGTGCCGCCGACGACCGTCATGGCGAGGCGCGTCATTCCCGACACCTTCAGCACCAAATACAACCCCAACAAGGCCACCGGGACAGCCAGCGATTTTCGTGCCACCTCACGCAATAGATTGTTGCTCACCCGTTTCAGCGCTGTTTTATCGGCCACCAGCAAGACCAGCTTCAATGCGGCCCAAGTCATGGCGAGAATCAGCAGGGCAATCACGAATAGCGGGATGGATTGCACAGCTGTGCGGCCGAGGTCCGACAGAACCGCCCACATCGGCGTGATGTCCCAAATCGAAGGGGGGACCACAGTTACCCGATTGACGACGGCGACGACGTCCTGTGTGTTTTCCGCTACCTTCCCGGCCCATTCCCGATATCTTTCTTTGCTCGTCGTCCCGGATATGAACACAATTCCGTCGTCGACGCGGATCTGTGGATTCTCAAACCATTCCGTCGCCGCGAGTATTCGCTGTAATCGCGCTTTGATTGCGCTGTCGCCCACAATCTGATCGACGTTGACTTTTTCAGGCGTGGAGAGTGTTGTCTCCTCCGATGGGGGCTCATCGGCAGCTTGCTCGTCGGCGGAGGCTTTGGCGGCGTCGGATGTGATCTCTTGTGCAGAAAGATTGGGCGTCAGCTGCACGACCGCGCAGCTGATTCCCAGCAAGGAAACAGCGACCCATCGGCCGAGATACCATCTTCGATACCTGGGGCGCAGCTCCGTAGGGCCTAAAGCCGACGAGTTATTTCGGGTCCGAACTTGCTTGATAGTATTCATCGATCTTTTCAGACCATTTCGCCTCGCGGATGTTTGTCATTTCGCCTTTGTCGATCGCCGGAGCGTTCTCAAGACGTTTCACGTCGGCCAGCAATGTGAAGTGCGGCGGTGCGGGCTTTTCGTCGAACGATAGTACGTGGAGCGGGAGCGGCAGTAGTTTTTGGCGATCGTTGAGGCGGTCGAACTTACACGCGACATAACGCATCGAGCCCGCTTCGAGGTCAACCAAGGCTTCAAGCACGCGACCGATGGTTTGACCGCCAGCGTCGTTCATCGGGATGTCGACGATCTGCTGCGAGCGCATCAAATAGGGAATCTGAGACAACTTCTTGGTGTCGGTGCCAAAGTTCGACTTGAGGTCTCCCTCCTTGATCACCACGCCGTAATAAATCGCGATTTGCTCCGCCCATTTGCGATTACCGACATTGGGCCAATGACTCCGGTCGAACCCGGGTGCGTTGCGCAGTCTTTCCGTCGGAACGTCAAGCACAAAATGTAGATGGCCCGTCTTGTCGCGATGCAGGGCGAACGATCCCCACGGAATCGCCAGCAGTTTCTCGCGCCCCAAGAGCGTGGGAAGTCCCACAGCGGCATACCGCACGTTGCCGTTGCGGACGTCGACGACCAGTTCCTCGATATGCCCGATTTCTTCCCCGGCCTGATCCATCACGGGCGTCATAATGATCTCGCGCGATCGAAAGATCCAGGCGGCCGATGTCTCCGGCTGCTTGCCGAAATCAACCAGCCCCCGCTTTACCTTAACACGACCATTGTCGGCGGGAATGTCGATGTCGTAGAGGCCGCGTCCGGTGTGCTTCGCCTTTGTGCCCCCGTCATGTCCGTCCCCGGCAGACAACGCTGATGTCATCGCCAGCCAGGCTACAATGACAACACACAAGCGCAGCGTCGACAAGCGTCGTGGAATTGTCGTCAAACATGGCTTTACGGTTTCTGATTTGAAGCGGATCATCTGATCCCTCCTTTTCATTCGATCGACGTGAGAGGCCATCATCACGATTGGGGTTCGCTCACGCTCAGATCAATAGTTTCGTTTTCGTCGGTCGGTTGCCGTTGGCCTGAAAATACGCCTCGGACCAACCCGCCGATTTTTCGCATCACGCTACTTGGCGCGTCCCAATATTCGGCGACGTCGACTGTGACTTTGAGAAGCGAAACGTGCGGATCATCCGGCCCCTGTGGTAGCCAATGTTGGAATTCATCGTCCCAGAACAGCTCCTTCTTTTTGGGGTCGTCTACAATAACCGCGGCACCGGATATTGAGATGTATCGCCGTTGATCGGGATTCGCGTAAGCGACGTTCACGTGGGAATCACCAGTGATGTCGTCCACCTTTCCCGATTCCTGATCCGTGAAGAACCACAGATCTCCATCGAACTCCGTTTTGGCCCGCACCATCGGCCGACTGCGGAGGGTGCCGTCGGCGAGTACCGTCGTCAGCATCACCACGTCCGCATCGGCAATCATTTCCGTCAACGTTTTGATGATCTGTTTGCGGTCGGTTGTGTCACTCATTTTCATTTCTCCTACAACTGGTTGCGAAACTCTCTGACGCGCCACCCCCACACTTGTATGACAGTTTCACGATCAGGCCCAACCGGGTTTTCAAACTGGTTTTGGCGTGATGGCTCATAGAATCAGACGGCGCAGTTTGTTATCGCTTGATTCATTTTCCCGCTGTATTCGCGTGAGTCGGAACTTGCACGCGATCAACAGCTGGTTTGTGCATCTCATGATCACAACATAACGGCGGCGATTGTCCCGCCGGCTGCCGCATGACGGCCCCACATGTCCCACAGTGAAAGACATCGATCTCGCGTGTTTCCATCGGCGGCGGCGCGGCTGGTTCATCGAGCTTGCTTTGCAAGTGCGCCGCCAGCTCGGATAATTCCTCCTTAATATTGAGCACCGGTTGTGCGATGCCCTGTTCCTGTTCGTCACGGACGGGATTCACCGCCAGAAACTGAACGCCGCTGTGATAGTTGGTGTTGAGCCACTGCAGAAAATCCACCGGGGCCAGCTCCGCCACAGTATTGACGTCGCTCCATCCGCTGGCCGCGATGTAGTTGCGTGCTTTACCAGCGGATGTAAAGGCAATTGCGGCTTCCCCGTGATCGCCTTTGCCGGCATGGAGAACTTCAGTGTGGAGATCCGCGACGTTTTTCTTCGCAATGACGTAAATTCCCATAGTCAATTCCCAATCGTTAGAAGACGTCCTGTTCCATGGGCCGATTGCATTTACGTGCAATCGATATGCCAACCGCTCAATACCGCCCCTGAGCACGTGATGAATCGAAAAGATTTCCGCACTTCCCGCGCTTGCGGGCCGTGGTGGGACAGCGATGTCGCATATACCATTCGATCACACGAAAATGAGACCGGCGACTCCAGAAATGGCGACACCGCGCGGGCAGTTGCACATGCGCGAACAGCGGTGGTTGGTCAACGGTCGACCAAGTCGTTTGCCGCGCTAACAGATCGAGCTCCCCTGTCACGCCAGTGCGACAGCAACAGGAGACGCGACAAGGGGTTGCGGCGATATGCGTGACAACGACTACGATGCGAGCCAAGTTCTGAGCAATCGCGTCCGCTTCATCTAAAGTTTCTGCTTGGTTAACGGCTTGTTCCGCAGTTTGGCGGTCGGTCTGATCTGGCGAAGGGGGGCTGTGACAATTCTCCGCATGCGGTTCATAGCTGAGTTCAACCAACAGCGGAAAATGGTCAGACCCGATATCCGAAAGGACGCGCAACGCGACGAGCCGAAAGTCATCCGAATGACACAGATGATCTACCGGCCAACGCCAGATACGGGACCGCTCGTCGAACGTAAAATACCGTCCGCGACCCTTGCGGGGATCG
>CALFYU010000229.1 GCA_937952455.1 uncultured Planctomycetaceae bacterium | reverse complement strand
CGCCCGCTGGCCGTACCCGGCGTCTCCGAACACAAGACAAGCACGCCAGACGGTGAGAGCCAATAATCGGCGATAGTCCATTCACCCGGTTGACCGCCTCCGGCGCGTGTGTTAGATTGCCGGGCGCAGTTGCTCACGGCGGGCGATGGCGACACTATGGCGTAACCAACTCGAATTGTCATGCTTTGATTTCGACGAGTTTCACGAAACCTATTGGTTTCGTCCCGGCGAAATCAATATTTGAGACGACAACTTGAGCCGGGTACTCCCATGATTTGGTTATGACAGCCTCGACGGCACGTACTTTGCGCGCCTGCGGGGCTTTCTGCGTTTTTGCGGCACTTCATTTTTTTTTGGAATTCCTTTCTTCGATGCGCATTTCTCCGGTGTTCCCCACATGTCTCACATCAATGCTGCGACCGATATAGAAGGCGAGGATGGGCACGATCGGCGCGGGTTTTTGTCCTGGGGCGCGATGCTGGTCGGTTTGATCGGCGGCTACGGGATGTTTGCCTCACTTGCCGTACGATACTTGTTTCCCAGCGGGGCGGGGAACACGGTCTGGACGTTCGTCCGCGATCTGTCCGGTGTGGCCGTGGGCGATTCGATGACATTTCGTTCGCCGGCGGGACAATCGATCGTGATTACGCGCTTGGCGGACGACGGAACCTCGGCGGACTTCATCGCCCTTTCCAGCGTCTGCCCTCACTTGGGGTGCCAGGTGCATTGGGAATCGCAAAACGACCGTTTCTTCTGCCCCTGCCACAACGGCGCTTTTAATGCCTCCGGCGTGGCCACTGAGGGGCCTCCCGCGGACGCCGGGCAGTCGTTGCCGCAATATCCGCTCAAAGTCGAGAACGGACTGCTATATATCGAAGTCGCTCGTGAAGCGCTGGCTTGAGTCATACGGACAATAGAAGAACAACAACTATGAACGCCGTCAAAGCCTGGTTCAGCGAGCGGATTCCGGTTTCGCAGGCACAGCTTGCGGAATTGACGAACGAACCGGTGCCGAATCACCTCAAGCGCTGGTGGTTTTGCCTGGGGGGGACGCCCGCTTATTTGTTCGTCGTGCAGATTTTTACCGGAATTCTGCTGGCGTTCTATTATCAACCTGCCCCCGGCACGGCCTATGAGTCGGTGCAGAACATTACGCATGACGTAGCGTACGGCTGGTATTTTCGCAGCGTGCACAAATGGGCCGCGACGATGATGGTGGCGACCGTCATTTTGCATCAGATGCGAGTCTACTTCACTGGGGCTTATCGCAAGCCGCGCGAGATCAACTGGATGGTCGGCATGTGTCTGCTGTTGTGCACGCTGGTCACCGGATTTACCGGCTACAGCCTGGTGTATGAACAACTGAGCTACTGGGGCGCCACCGTCGCGGCCAACATCAGCGACACGGTTCCGGTGTTGGGAGTCTATGCCAAGGAGATGCTGCTGGCCGGAGAGACGTATAACAAAAACACCCTGCCCCGCTTTTACATTCTGCACGCCGCCGTCTTGCCGTCGTTGATTATCTTTCTGCTAGTGATCCACATCGGCATCATTCGCCTGCAGGGGGTCACCGAATTCGAGTTTGAGGACGAGCCTCCCGGCAGCCGGAAGGAGTTCGATTTCTTTCCCGATCACTTCTATACCGAGCTGATCATGGGCGAGGCGGTTTATTGTCGAACGGGTTTGTGTTTTCGACGTCGCGTGTCTGGGGTTGATGTTATTTTGTGTTACGTTCGCTTTGCTCAGTATGGGTTTTATTGTGTTCATCATGTTTATCTGGCCGTTTATCGATGCCTGGCTGCGGCGCTATACGCGATTCGCCGAGGCGAGCGTGTGGATCGGCATCTTCGGGGTTTTTGCCATTATCGGCCTGACAGTCTGGGAGGCAGCTGTGGCCCACTGATCGTTCTGAAGTCCTTCTCCCATCGAGCGTAGGCAACTGACATTTCACATCACTGCTGTGGCGACCACTCACTAGGAGAGTCCGTTAAGACATGACCCTCAAAACGAAGCAATTCATCATCGGATTTCTCGGTCTGGCGTTTTTGGCGTCGCTGATTTTCGTGCAGCGGATGGAGTTGGTCCGCAAGGAGCAAGAAGCGGGCGGACGCCGTGCCCACGTGGTTGTTCCCGCCAGTTCGCAGGATTGCGTCAACTGTCACGGTCAGGTGAAGCAGACGCCGGGGATTGTCGACCACTGGATGGGAAGCACCCACGCGGCCAAGGGTGTGGGCTGCGTCGAATGCCATCAAGCCCAAAAGGCGGACGCCGACGCGTTCGAACATTATGGTGTGACGATCGCTACCGTGGTCACGCCGAAGGATTGCTCGCGGTGCCATCAAAAGGAATTCGAGGAATTTGCACACAGCCATCATGCCAAAGGGGGAAATATTCTCGCCTCGCTGGACAATTTTTTGGCCGAGACAGTGGAAGGTTCGCGGGTGCCCTTCGATCCACATTCCAAGTCTCCCGGCATGACGGGTGAAAAGATCAACGGCATGGCCAGTGCCACGGTCGGCTGCAAGCAGTGCCACGGGTCCAAGGTCGCGCTGTTGGGCAAAGACGGCAGCCAGATTACCGTCGACGATCTTAAGCCGGACGAAAACGGTCAGCCGACGGTTCAAGCGGTCGTCGCCAACATCGCTCTGAAGGACGGCCAACCGCAATTCCATCCCGACACGTGGCCCAACACGGGAATCGGCCGCATCAATTTGGACGGGTCGTTGGGATCGTGCTCGGCCTGCCACAGTCGACACGACTTTTCACCGCGGCGGGCAAGGCAACCAGAGAACTGCGGCAAATGCCATCTCGGACCGGATCACCCGCAGAAAGAGATCTACGAAGAATCCAAACACGGCGTCGCCTACCGCGATCTGAAGGACCACATGAACCTGGATGCCGAGGAATGGGTGCTGGCACTGGGCGACGATCCGAAACCGAACGTCTTCGAAGGTTTCCAGGGTCTCTTCCATCGCAGCATCGAAGGCTGCGTCCTCTCGCTCTCGGCTGGCCGGGGCGCGCACTTCACCTGGGCGGTACTTGCAGAAGACATCGAGTTCGCGGGCTAT
>CALFYU010000228.1 GCA_937952455.1 uncultured Planctomycetaceae bacterium | reverse complement strand
ATCACACTGCAACATCGCCACCCCCACCACTCCGGACGACTCGAACACAAGCTGAAAAAAGTGCAGCCCCTTAAGCAAGCTGGAGATATGTGCCAACGTTTCGCGATCCCGCGTCACGGCATATTTGTAACTGAGCGCCGCCAGGAGCGCACCGTTCCAAGTCGACGTATCGGCTCCCAACCCAAAACTGGGTGGGCGGCCCACCTTGTCGCGCAACGTGACGTGATAATGCACCTGCTGCCAGGGAGACGTGAAATAGTTGCGGATCGCCCACTCGAAGTAATCGGCTTTGTCCGCCAACGGCATTTTGCGGTAATCCCCAGCGTAGGGCGCCAATAATTCGGCCTGATACTTGCACAATGAGGCGGCCGTATAGTCGTCATCAGCCGGGCGAGGAATCGCCGCCTGTTCCGCTAGTGACGACAACGGCGCGCTACAGACCGCGACGGACAGCAGCATCCAGACACATCGCCGCACGGAAAGGTTCTTCATGCGTCATCGCCTCCTTGCCGTGACGTAGTGCCAAGCTCCCACCTGACATAAACCGCTAAGCGCCAACCGATGCCGGTGCGGGAACCACAGCGGGCTGTTCCTGCGGCGGATAGGCCGTCCAAACGGCGATCGCTGAGCCGATGGGCAACACCAGCATCATCCAGTTCGCCATGGAATAACTTCCCCAATAACCCTTGGCAAGGGCAAATGGCAATGGTCCCAGCGCGCTGGCCAGGATCTGAAACGTGAGCACGATCCCTCGAATTGCCCCCTGGTGCAACCGGCCGTAGTGGTTGACCCACACAGCACTTCCGGCCGTGCGGAGAATGGCACCGTGCGTGCCGAGCAGCATTCCATACAAAGCCGCCAACCCAATGTGACTCAGCGACGTCAGCAGCAACTGCGCCGACGCCAAACAGACCATCGACATCGCCATCAGCCGCCGTTCTGGAAAACGGTCCGTGAGGTAGCCGAACAACAGTGCGCCGATGCTGGCAGTGACCGCCTGAATGCTGAGGATTGTCACCGCCGCGGAGGCGGAAAGGCCCCGCTCGGCAAAAATCGAAATCTGATGAAAGACCAACCCGGTGCCCACCAGTGCGCCGGTGCAAAGCGGCAATAAGAGTTTCCAAAACGTCAGGTGCCGCCACGCCTCGTCGACGGTGTAATTGTTCCCGGCGGAAATCGGCTCGGTCGCTATCACGTCCGTTTCGGATGACGAGGTCGCATCGCGAGTGGCAAGCGGCACCTGACCGTCGGGCAACAACCCCACGTCCTCCGGGCGATTTCGCACAAACACGATCGCGGGAAGCACGAGAATCCCCCAGACGACAAACGCCAAGCCGATCCAAGCAGCCCGCCAGCCGAGCTCCGTAGTTAGGAATTGGCTGAATTGGGGGACGCACATTACCGAGAGGGTACCGCCCATCCCCAGCAAACCCATCGCCAATCCGCGGCGTTTCTCAAACCAATGCCCGACAAGCCACGTGCTGACGAGCGTCAACGATCCCTGTCCCAACGGGCGAATCAGGCAGAATCCGAAAAACAGACCGGCGAAACTTTGCACCAGCGACATCCACCAACAAGCGGCACCCAACGCGATCCCAATGAGCGGCAACAGCAATCGCGCACCCCAACGGTCGGTCAGACGACCGACGAACGGCAAACAAGCACCGGATAAAAGCGTCGCGACCAAATACGCTGCCGAATAGGCCGTATCGGTGATCCCCAGCGACTGTTCCATCGGCTCCTTGAAGGTGGCGACGGAAAACGACTGCCCCGGCGCGGAGGCGAACATGCCCAGCGCCGCGACGAACAGCACGATCCATCCCAAAAACAACCGCGGCTGCGGGGAATGGGAGTCGAGAGGTTTGGAGGGCACGGCTGCAGCGGACAAACGGGTCCGCCGCGGCTTGACTTTGATGCGGGTCATTGCGGGCAAGATTGTTGGAGGAAATCGCCGTGCAACGGTGCCGCCGGCGATCAGACTCTTCGGCACGCCATGAGGACAATCGGCGGCCGGGGTAGGTTCAAATATTTTATTTCCCAAAATCGGGCAAGTGCCGCCGACGAAGCGCAGCACTCGCAGTTTTGGGTACGGTCGTTAAGGAGGTATTACCACCGGATGAATTCTCTGACAAGACGACCCAGCGAATTATGAGTCATTGCCAACAATGACCAGCCCTTGCAAGGCCAAAAACGGTTGGTGGAGCGAAGCGGGAAGTTGCGGAGCAATCAGCCGACCCGCGCCGCCCGTCACAACGACGGTCGCGTCCCGAGGCAGCGTTTCCCGCAGATGCCGGATCAGTTCCCGCACCGCCCCCAATTGCCCCCAAAACAGCCCGCTCCGCAGCGCGTCGCGCGTGTTTTTTCCCAACGCCGCCGGCGGATCTCCGGCGATCTCGTCGTTGGAGATCCGTGGCAACAACGCCGTGTATTGATGAAGCGCCTGAGCACAAAGTTGAAAGCCGGGCAATATGGCGCCCCCTTCAAACGCCCCATCGGCGGAAATCACGTCGACGGTCGTCGCCGTCCCGCTGTCGACGATGATCATCGGCGTCTCCGCCGGGCGAATCACGTTGGCGGCGACCGCGTTGAGCAGGCGGTCCACGCCGACAGTCCGCGGCGAATCGACACGCAATTCGATCGGCAACATGAATGGGTTGTCGATCACTCGTGGGCTGGGCCAACCGGTCGCCGGCCAACCGTCGAGCACCTTGTCGCGCCCCCGCGGATTGACGCCCCCTAGAATGACGGCAACAACGTCCCCCTCAACTTGCCGGGTCCAGCGGGCCAATTCATTCCACGGAACAGCCTCGTCGACTTCCACCGCCATGGACCGCAGATATTCCGGCAGACGTTGGCCGGCTTTCACGCGGCCGTTCTTCTCAAAGAGCCCCAGCTTAATGCGGCTATTGCCGACATCGATCGTGACCAGAAGTTCTCGAGAGGGGTGTTTCAACGGGACCGCCGGTGCCGATCTCTGAAAAGATGACAATCAAAGGACGTGCAATTGAAGAGCGCCCCCCATTATCGGCCCGCGGCACGGCAATGACAATGCCGGCGGGAGGCGGAATCACCGGCGGTACCGGCAGATTCTCAGCCGAGCGGAATATCGGTGAATTCCCGAATACGCTGGGTGATCGCCGTTTCCACGGGGAGGCGCTCCATGCTGCTCGCTCCGTAAAAACCGACAATTCCCTCCGTATTTTCGAAGATGTACTGTGCATCCGCCGGCTCCGCGATCGGTCCACCATGGCACAGCACCAGGATATCCGGATTCACGCGCTTCGCTGCATCGTGCATCTCCTGTACCCGCCGGGCCGCTTCTTCCAGCGTGACGGCCGTTTCCGCACCGATGCTCCCTTTCGTCGTCAGCCCCATGTGCGGAATGAGGATATCCGCCCCGGCCGCCGCCATCGCCGCCGCTTCGTCGGGGTTAAAGGCATAGGGACTGGTCAGCAGCTCCATTTCGCGGGCCTGCCGGATCATGTCGACCTCCAGTCCGTAACTCATGCCGGTCTCTTCCAGGTTCGCGCGAAAGATTCCGTCAATCAGCCCCACCGTAGGAAAATTCTGTACGCCGACAAATCCCGCCCGCTGGACCTCCTGCAAAAACAGTGACATCACGCGAAACGGATCGGTCCCGCACACGCCCGCCAAGACCGGCGTGTCGGGCACGACGGGCAACACCTCACGGGCCATCTCCATCACGATCCCATTGGCATCGCCGTACGGCATCAGCCCCGCAAGTGACCCGCGCCCCGCCATGCGAAACCGGCCCGAGTTGTAAATGATGATCAAATCAATCCCGCCGGCCGCTTCCAATTTGGCACTGATGCCCGTCCCCGCCCCGCCACCGATGATCGGTTTGCCGGCGGCGACTTTAGCGCGGAGCGATTCCAGAATTGTTTTGCGTGTGTATCGGGCCATGGTGTTTTTCGTTTTATCGGGGTACCTCCCGGCAAAGCCGGGGGCTGATATGATGCGGTAATGATGTGCAACGTCTCTCAGCCCCCGCCTCCGCCGGGGGGTTTGGGCGCCAAACGGGACGCCAACATTTCCAACAGCGTCCTCGCTGCCGCGCCGGCGAATTCAGCATCGTTAATATGCCGGTCGATTTCAACGACGTCGACTGACCCACAATTGGCACGAATCCCGTCAAACAGCGCCGCCCGTGCCGCTGGGTCGTCAAACGGTTGCCCGTCGGCGTCGATCGCCGACACGCCCCGCAACGGCAGCAGGATCTTTACGGGACCGGTGGCCGCCGCGGCCTTGCGGGCGATCTCCTCGCCGAGCCGCCGGTTTTCCTCCGGCGTGGTCCGCATCAACGTCACGGTCGGATTGTGGACATAAAACTTCCGCTCCGCGAATCGCTCCGGAATGCTTTCGGCCGGACCGAAATTGACCATATCGGTTGCTCCCACCGATATCACCTGCGGAATTCCCGCGCGGCCGGCTGCGGTGAGTCGGTCCGGACCGGCTGAAAGCACGCCGCCGATCAGTTCATCGGCCAATTCCGTGGTCGTGATATCGAGCACACCGGCGATCAGGCCGTCGGCGATCAACGACTCCATCGCTTCGCCGCCGTTGCCGGTGGCATGGAATACGAGTACTTCGTAACCGGCGTTTTCCAAGATCGCGCGGGCCTGTTCAATGCAAGGGGTCGTCACGCCGAACATCGTCGCGGCGATCAACGGTTTGTCGTTCGCCGCTTGTTCAACCGGCGGTTGAAACGTCACCATCCCGGCCATCGCCCGCGCCGCATTGCTCAACACGGCGCGGCTGATGCGATTGATGCCCGCGATATCGACCACCGCGTTGAGCATCATGATGTCCTTGTCGCGCACATAGGGCCGCACCTGCCCCGAGGCCAACGTGCTGACCATCAGTTTGGGAATACCGACCGGCAATCGCCGCATAGCGGACGTCGCGATGGTCGTTCCCGCTGATCCGCCCAAACCAATCACGCCCTCAACCTCACCGGCGGCGTGTCGCTGCGCAACGATCTCCGCCACCCCCTGCGCAGCGAGCGTAATCGCCTGCCCCCGATCGCCAGCGGCGCGGACTTCGACGATGGGCGTTCCGGCCTGTTCAAATACGGTTTCACGTGTCACGTCGGCCGCAATCACCGGTTCGCCCAAACAGCCCGCATCGACAACTATCGTCTCCACGACGCCGCATGCACGAAGCTGCGCGCGGACGCAGTCCGTCTCGGTGCCTTTGGTGTCCAATGTCGCGATGAGATAAACGGCCATGCCCCGGCTGTTCCGTGCGGGTAGTTTGGTGAGTTCCCCGATCAACCCCGCAGATTACCGCAGTCCGACGCGTTTAGCAAAGATGGACGCACCACG
>CALFYU010000227.1 GCA_937952455.1 uncultured Planctomycetaceae bacterium | reverse complement strand
CATTGACGAATTACGGGCGCTGTTTGGGAATGGCCTTTCAGATTACCGACGACTTATTAGACGTATCCGGCGACGCCGCGACGTTGGGGAAGAATCCCGGCAAGGATGCGGCCCAGGGAAAATTGACCTATCCGGCTTTGTTGGGAATTGAGGAAAGTCGCAATCGCGCCCGCGACATGATTGACGAGGCGTGTCGGTGGGCGGATCATTTTGGTGAACGCGGGCGGCAGTTGGAGGCGATGGCCCGTTTCGTTCTGGAAAGAGACCATTAGAGGTACGGACGCGTTTTCGCAGAATGATTGCGTCGGGGGCAGGATCAATCGACCTGGCCGGGCAAGACGCCCGGATTTGATATTTCACTCAATAAACTGGATTTTCCAGACGGACAATACGCTAGATGAACGAGTTGCTTTCTACGATTGATTCGCCGAAGGATTTGGCCAATTTCAACGACGACCAGTTGACGCAACTGGCCGCTGAAATCCGGGAAGCACTGTGTACGGTTGTCGCCGACCGCACCGCCCACTTCGCCAGCAATTTGGGCGTGGTCGAATTGTGCATCGCCCTGCACCTGGTCTACGACTTTTCAAAGGACCGGCTGATCTGGGACACCGGACATCAGATTTATCCCCACAAGCTGATCACCGGACGCTATCACGAATTCCCCACGATGCGCCGCAAAGGGGGACTGATGGGGTTCCCCAATCCCCACGAGAGCCCCTACGACCTGTTCATGACGGGGCACGCCGGCAGCAGCGTGTCGACCGTGTTGGGGTTGAAAACCGGCGACGATCTTCTTGGAAATGATGATCGCCGCGCGGTGGCTGTCATCGGCGACGGCGCATTGCCTTCGGGCATCGTGTTCGAGGCCATGAACAACGCCGCCGAACTCAAAAAAGACATGCTGGTAATCCTCAACGACAACGAGATGGGAATCTGCCCCCGTGTCGGAGGATTGGCCAAAACCCTCGATAAGGCCCGCACGGCCCCGCTTTACGACGAATTTAAACGCGACGTCTCCTGGATTTTGAATCAAATTCCGCTCGTCGGCGGCTCGGTAGAAAAAGCACTTGTGCAGGCCAAGGACATTCTCAAGGCCTCGCTGCACGGCGGCATGTTGTTTGAAGAAATGGGTTTTCGCTACATCGGGCCGATCGACGGGCACAATTTGGCCACGTTGCGCGAATACTTGGAGATGGTCAAAGACCTCAAGGGTCCGGTCCTGCTGCACGTGTTTACCGAAAAAGGGCACGGCTTCAAACCGGCGGCCGAAGATCCGGTCATGTTCCACACGCCGCCGCCTTTTGAACGCAACGGCGACGATGAAGTCGTTGCCGTGAAAAAGAGCAGCACGCGGGCATATACCAACGTCGCTAGCGAGGCGATTCACGCGGCTATGCAGCGCAATGAAAGGGTCTCGGTGCTGACGGCCGCCATGTGTGAAGGGAACAAATTGAGCCGCGTCCGCAAGGAATTCCCCGATCGGTTCTTCGACACGGGAATCTGCGAAGGGCACGCCGTCGCGTTTGCCGCCGGCATGGCCAAGGCCGGGGCGCGGCCGATCGTCGACATTTACAGCACCTTTTTGCAGCGGAGTTTCGATCATGTCTTTCAGGAAGTGGCCCTGCAGAATCTGCCGGTGACGTTCTGTCTGGACCGCGCGGGACTGTGCGGCCCCGACGGCCCCACGCATCACGGCGTCTTCGACGTCGCCTACATGCGGATGTTTCCCAACATGGTCGTGATGGCGCCCGGCGACGAACGTGAGGTCGCCGCGATGCTCGATTTCGCGCTCGAATCCGATGGGCCCGTATCGATCCGCTACCCGAAAACGGGCGTCGACGTGGTCGAACGCCCATTTTCTCCCATTGAACTGGGACAAGCCGAGGTGTTCGAATGGGGACACGACGGCATGATCGTCGCTTTCGGCGCCATGTTTGCCGCCTCGGTCAAAGCGGCCGCGCGGCTCCGCAAAGAAGGACTGGACGTGGGCGTGATCAACGCACGTTTTGCCAAACCGCTCGATACGGAAACGATCCTGCGGGCGGTGGACGAAACCGGCTTCGTAGTTACCGTCGAAGAGGCCGCCTTGGCAGGGGGATTCGGCTCGGCCGTATTGGAAGCCGCCAATGCGGCGGGCCGCCGCACCGATCACATCCACCGATTGGGCATCCCGGATCAGTTTGTCGAGCACGGCGGCCGGAGCGAGTTGCTCGCTGACTTGGGCCTGGACGTCGACGGCATCTGCAAGGCCGCGCTGCGGCAGATCGACCGCGCCAGCGTCGCCAAGGACTGGGGAAACGGCTTGGAACGCCCCGCGTGACTGCCGGTTGCTAAGTTCACACGAGGGTCCAACTTAACCGTCGAGACCCTGCGGGAAAACGATCCACTGCCGTTCGCAGTCTGTGGGTGCGGCCGATCGCGCAAATCGGCAAATCTTGCCGCGACTTCCCGGATCGCCTACAATCGATTCAATGTCGACCCGCACCGATGACATGCCGCGCACGGGACGGTTGTCGGCGCAAACAATCCCCCATGCCGTCCGGCGCTGGGAATGCTCCTACCATCCGATTCGGAGGTTCGGTGAATGCGTTACAAGTCATTGATCGTCGCCATCATTATGGTTTTCACCGCCGGGGTCCTGTGCGGCCCTGTCATCTCCGATGAGAGCTCCCAAGCCGAGAAGGAACACGACAAGGATTATGAACTGTTCAAGCTGTTCGTCGACAGTTTTGAGCAGATCGAGCGGAACTACGTCAAGGAAGTCGACCGCCGCGTCTTAATGGAGGCGGCGATTCAGGGAATGCTCCGCGAACTGGACCCGTATTCGAACTACATTAGTCCGGAAAACCTGCGGGCGTTCAGTGATTCGGTCGAACAACAATTCGGCGGCATCGGGATTCAAGTGACGATTGACCCAACGACCAACCGGTTGACCGTCGCTTCCCCATTGCCCGGAGCCCCGGCGCACAAGGCAGGGGTGCGGCCCGGCGACATCATCACCGACATCGAAAGTGAATCGACCGAGAACTTCGTCATCGAAGACGCGGTCAAACTCTTGCGGGGCGAACCGGGAACGCCGGTCAAAATTAAAGTCTTGCACCGCGGCGAGTCCGATCCGGTGGAGGTCACGATCGTCCGGGACATCATTCGCGTCGCCACGGTCCGGGGCATCGGCTACAAGGAAGACGGCAGTTGGAATTACTTCATTGACGAAGAGCACAAGATCGCCTATTTGCACCTGACGAGCTTCAGCCGCAATACCTATGACGAACTCAAAGAAGCGATGGCGACGTTGTCCGAAGCCGGGATCAAAGGCTTGATTTTGGACCTGCGTTTCAATCCCGGCGGATTGCTGGGGGTGGCGACGGAAATCTCCGACATGTTTGTCGACGAAGGAAAGATCGTCAGCACCAAGGGTCGCAACACCGAAGAGCAGGTTTTCTCCGCCACCAAAGCGGGAACCTACAGCGACTTCCCGATCGTGATTCTCGTGAACCGCTTCAGCGCCTCGGCCAGCGAAATTGTTTCCGCCTGTCTCCAGGACCACAAACGCGCGTTGGTCATCGGCGAACGGACCTGGGGCAAAGGGAGCGTGCAGAACGTGATCAACCTCGATTACGACGAAAGCGCCCTGAAGCTGACGACCGCCAGTTACCACCGCCCCAGCGGAAAGAACATCCATCGCTTCCCGGGCGCGAAGGACGAAGACGAGTGGGGCGTGATGCCCGATGAAGGCTATAACATTCGTTTGCGCGACGCGGAGATCGGCAGACTACACCAACATTTGGCCGAACGCGAGTTGTTCAATCCGGAGGACGAATCCGCCGGCGAGGAGGGTGAAAAACCGTTCGTCGACCGGCAACTCGATGCAGCGGTCGCCTATTTGAAGGCCAAGATCGACGGCGTGGAACCGCCCAAGCCGCCGGCGTCCGATAGCAAAGAGGAAGATAAGGACGAGATCGCCAAAAAGGACGACGCTCCGCCCAAAACTGACGCGAACGCCAAACCCGAATCCGAGCCCGAGCCGCAATCCGAGCCGGAGCCGAAACCGGAATAGTCCGCAAAGCCAAATGCGCCGCCGCGAGTGCGCCGACGATTCATCTGATACTTACGACCGCGGAGACCGCCCCCGGTGCTCCCGGTCGTTTTTTAATGCCGGATTCCCGATGCCGTGACTGTCATCTCGCAAACTGCTGAAACGAGCGGCGGTCGGCGGTTGATGTTGGCCGTGGAGTCCTCGTGCGACGAAACCGCCGCAGCGGTCATCGATAGCGACCTAAACATCCTGGCCAACGTCGTCGCCTCGCAAACCGACTTGCATCAACGGTTCGGCGGGGTCGTGCCGGAAATCGCCTCGCGGGCGCACGTCACAAATATCCTGCCGGTGATCGACGAAGCGCTGCGGAAATCGGACGCTAAGCTTGATGACCTGACGGCGATTGCCGCGGTAACGCATCCCGGCCTGGTGGGGTCGCTATTAATCGGACTGACGGCCGCCAAGACATTGGCCGCCGCGCTCGACCTGCCGCTCATCGCGGTCGATCATCTGCAGGCACACATCTTCGCTTGCCGCTTGGCGGCAGGCCGCGATATCTTTCCGGCCGTCGGGCTGGTCGTCAGCGGCGGGCACACGAATCTTTATGACTGCAAAGCCCCCCTCGAAGCGGAATTGCTAGGTTCGACCATCGACGACGCCGCCGGCGAGGCATTCGACAAAGTGGCAGCCATACTGGGCTTGGACTATCCCGGCGGTCCGTCGATCGAGCGGGCCGCCCGGGACGGTGATCCACGCGCCTACGACTTCCCCCGTGCGTTCTGGAAGCAGGACCGGTTGGAGTTCAGTTTCAGTGGCCTCAAGACGGCCGTGCTCTACCGCGTTGCGGGCCAGCAGGCCAAAACGGTCGATCCGTCTTCGCTCACCCGGCAACAGGTGGCCGACGTAGCGGCCAGCTTTCAGGAAGCGGTCGTGGACGTCTTGGCGGAAAAGTGCGGGCAAGCACTCCAGCGGCTGGGATATCGCACATTGTGCGTGGGAGGCGGCGTCGCCGCGAACAGCCGGCTCCGCGAGAAATTGACCGAAGTCGCCGCGCGGCACAATGCGGAACTCGTCATCCCGCCGATGCAGTTATGTACCGACAACGCGGCCATGGCTGCCATCGCCTGGGAAATGCTCGCTCGTGGTCAGACCGCCCCGCTGGACATCGGAGTCAGACCGGGTCTGGTGCGCAAGAAGTAGCGCGCGTCCGGCATTAGTTCCCGTTGCCGCCGTTCAAAAAACTGAACGTGAAGACGTCCGAAATCTGCGAAAACGTCGGTGTCAAACGCAATCTCACATAGCGGCGATCGCCGGAGACGACTGCTTGTGCCGTCAACGAAGAACCTTCCGGGATGACGGAGATGATCGGCTGGTAGGCCACTCCCGCGCGGCGGCGGCCGGATTGTGTCAGGCGGCGGGCGTTTAAGAATTCGTCCCTGGTTTGCCGGCTTTCTGCGGAGGTCCGCACGATGCGACTCGGATTGCCGTCAACGGTCGCCGGAACGGGAATCACCGGTAAGGACGACACGGCAGCCGGTTCGGTGCGGCGTCCCTGCTCCAATTGCACCCGCACGACGGTTTCGTCACCGGTCAGTGTAACCACCTGCGACTTGGACTTTTTCTTGTCGGTGCCTTGGTGCTCGGTGACGGTTAGCAACGCCCGTTTGGCGACCACTTCGCCCCACACATGCTGAATCTTGATGCGATACGTCCCGGAAAGCGCCTGCGGATAAACGATCAGTTCGTACGTTTCCTTTTGTTGCGGCCCCATGCCGTCATGTACGAAGACGCCGCCGGCGGGGGACTAGGGATGAGGTAGTGAACAGAGGGTGACGTTCGGTTCCTCGATCACGAGATCCAAGTGGGTTGCACGCTGCCG
>CALFYU010000226.1 GCA_937952455.1 uncultured Planctomycetaceae bacterium | reverse complement strand
TGGTCACCTCATCGGCGGCGTGTTCCAGGCGGCCCCATTTGTGCGTGCCGGCGGCCACGATCAGGCAGCCGTTGTTGAGCGTCGCCCGGTCCAAAAAGACCATTACCGAGATCAACCGCGGCTCGACGCCGTCCCACATCCAATAGCCGTAATCCTGATGCCACAGCCAGACGGTCCCCTCGAAGGCGTCCTTGACGTTGATCTTGCTGTGCCAGATGTACAAATCCGACTTGAGAATTTGCCGGACCGGATCGACGATGTTCCGATTCTCCGACAACGCCCGAAATGCCGGGTTGTAACGATGCGTCAGATAAACCTGACGCACAGCGCCGCTGCGTTCTCGTTCGCGGTGCATGCCGTCGACGGCTTCGTCACCGGCGAGCAATTCGGGGACGGCGGCGTTTAGCTCGTCGATTTGTGCCGTGGGAATCAGGCCGGGGAGAAATAGGAAACCCTGGGCAGCGTATTGTTGGAATTGCTCGGCGGTCCAGGGCATGATGTTTCTCCCGCCATTTTGCGAGTACCCCCCGGCGGAGCCGGGGGCTGAGGGGGTGGCATGCCGTGTTGGATGTCACCAGCCCCTGGTTTTGCCGGGGGGTTGCGCCGATAGCGCGTTTACAATTGAAACACCGCGCCGCCGGTTTTGCGGTGTTTGTTGATCCGGTTGTGGCAGTGCAGGCCCTCCAGGATGAACTCAGCGGTGCTCAGACGCAACTCATCGGCGGCGGGGCCGGAGAGGATGTCCGGCGCCAGTTGGCCGGCGAGGTTTTCGATCTGTTTGGGGAATTCGCGGATGCCGGCCATGTTCTTCAGGCACTGAGCGGCACTCATGCTGTCGCCGACTTCCAGCGAATTGCCGGCGTCGAAATACTCGACGACGTTGCGGAATTGTCCCGGTTTACAGTGCAGGTCGAAAATGTTCTTGACCGCCTCTTCGACGAGACGGCCGATCAGGCGGTCTTCTTCGCCGGTTTCCTCGGTCATGTTCAATTCCAGTTTGCCGCGGGAACTGGCCGCTAAAAAGGCCAGATCGCTGACGCGGGGGACGACGACGCTGGCTCCGTGGGCGACGCCGCGGCGCTCGGCGTTGGAGAGCATGCATTCGTAATTGGCGATCGACATGCGGACGCTCACGCCGGAGGCCTGGTTGACATGTCCGCTGGTCCGCGCCAGCCGTGCGATCTCTTCGACGATCTCCTTCATATATTGCGGCACCTGCACTGCGATATCACCGTCACGATCGCGCCAGGCGTTCGCCTCGGTAATTTCGATTCCTAGCTCACGCGTGAGCGGATAGTGAGTCTGCACGACCGAGCCGATACGGTCCTTGAGCGGCGTGACGATCCGTCCGCGGTTGGTGTAGTCCTCCGGGTTGGCGCTGAAGACCATTTGCAGGTCCAGGTTCAAGCGGATGGGAAATCCGCGAATCTGCACGTCGCGTTCTTCGAGGACGTTGAACAGGCCGACTTGGATTTTGGGGCTGAGGTCGGGCAGTTCGTTCATGCAGAAGATGCCGCGATTGCTGCGGGGAATTAGCCCATAGTGCATCACGTCTTCGCTGGCGAGGTGTTTGCCTTCGGCGTGTTTGATGAGGTCGACTTCACCGATCAGGTCGGCGATGGTCACATCCGGTGTCGCCAGTTTTTCGTGGTACCGCTCTTCGCGGCCGATCCACTCGATGGGGCAGTCGTCGCCGCGGCTGAGGACCTGATCGCGGGCGTATTTGGAAATGGGGTGAAACGGGTCGTCGTTGATTTCCGATCCGGCGACGACGGGGAGTGCGTCATCCAAGAACTGCGTGAGCATCCGCAGCATGCGGGTTTTGCCTTGGCCACGGAGGCCGAGGAACAACATGTCGTGTCGCGACAAAATTGCGTTTTGAATTTGGGGGATGACGGTCTCGTCATAACCCAAGATGCCGGAAAAGAGCGGCTCGCCGCGGCGAAGCTTGGCGAGCAAATTCTGCCGCATTTCGGTCTTGACGCTCCGCGATTGATAACCGCTTTCGCGAAGTTGTCCGAGGGTTCGAGGTCGGTCGGTCATGGTGGGCCGTAGCGGAAAGGAAGGAGAGGTTTTGCCGACTGGTCGTCGTGATTATAGACCTGGCCGGAATCAAGTCAACGAGTTGGTTGCGCCGCTGGCGGTGACTCGCGTGCGCAGGAGTGCTGTGCCTTAAGTCGACGTTCGGCGGACAACCGTAGGCACATGGCGACATGCTGCTGTTTTTTCAGCACAGAATTGCGCTCCCCAAACGCAGCAATGTCTCAAAGTTCGTGTGGCCAATTGGCAACGTGTCTCCGTGGTGCCACACGGCCGTGGAAGTTGAGAAAACTCGCCGGAAATCATTTGCCATTTGAGTAAATTGCACTACGTTTCAACTAGGAGCTAACCACACGCGCCATTCCCTCCCTGTCGACTCGTTCGACGGCGCGCCCTCAGAGTTCGTGGTTCACCCAATAAGCGTTTGACTGGGTTGTCGGCGATCGCGCATTCCGCCGCCATTGCGTTCCACGAATGCATGGCCGACTTGCGAGAGGTCACGGTCCAGATTGAGACCATCTTTGGATTGCGGAGCGGGTGAATAAGTCCGCCCCCTGCATTGACCGTTCCGTTGGTATCTTGGGAGAGGGAAACAGGGTAAATGAATCGACTCAAAGCGACAATTCGCGCGCTCGCGGCGCAAAGCAGAGAGCGGAGAGGTGCCGTGTTGGTGCTGGCCGCGATCTGCCTGGTGATGCTGTTTGGGTTTACGGCGTTCGTGGTGGACGTCGGCTATATCGCCTACTCCAAGGCGCAATTGCAGAACGTCACCGACGCAGCCGTGCTTTCGGCGGCGCTGGAATTGGACATGATGAGCGACCAGGCCGACGTGGAAGCGGCGGCGACGGAAGCGGCGATGCAGGTGGCCTCGACGAATCCGGGTGGCGAAATTCAAATCAACGGCGAGGAAGAAGGGGATCCGTTCCAGACCGTCCAGCCGATCGACATCGAATTCGGACGCCAGGAGTTCAACTTTGATAGCGGGCGATACGAACTGCATTTCGGGGCGGATGAAACGCCGTATAACATGATCAAAGTCACCGGCAAACGGACGTTTCGTCCGGGGATCGCGCCGGGGGGCGGCGACGTCGACGCGCGGCTGCCGCTGTTTTTCGCTCCGGTGATTGGGCACGACTTCGCTGAGATCGACGTCGTCTAGATCGCCACGTTTCAGCCTCGAGAAGTGATCCTGGTCGTCGAGATGTCGCGGTCGAGGAATAACGACAGCGAACTGAAATCGATCAGCGCTCTGGGACACGACGCGGTCGTGGGCAACATGGAGCAGATTTGGAACGAGATGACGGCCGCGGGAGCGATGGGCGTCGAGATCGGCGAGCACCTGCCGTTCGCGGCTGACTATGTGACCTTCGAGGGACAATCGGCATCCGGTCCGATTCCGCACATTAAAGTCACCTTGCAGAGCAAGAGGAAGATTTTTGTGGAATCGACGAAGGATCTGTCGAACGTGGTTGTTGAGTACACCAACGGCAGCAAATACAAGTATGACAATCTGAACGTAGGCGAAACACATACGTTCAATTGTTCAAGCAACTTGAGACGCTGTTGGTTCAAATCCGGATCGAATGATAGCGGCGAGGGCCCGGGCTACGGCGAACGGTTCGATTTCGACGACGATTCCATCCAAGAGGCGCTCGGACTGGATGGAGTTTCCTATCCCTACGGGTCGGGCAGTTGGAGCAGCTACTTTGACTACGTGCAGGGCAACTCGCAGTTGAACCAAGGGGGCTACGACTACCGGTACAAGTACGGCGGGTTGTCGCTGGTGAACTATTGGTTGGGCAGCAAGCCACAGGCCAATCAGACCGAAGACTTGTGGCGAGCCAGTGCCCAGCCGGTCACCGCGCTGAAAAACGCCGTGAGTTTGTTCATGAACTACCTGGAGTCGGTGAAGGCTGAGGACAACGTCGGGCTGTCGCTATACAGCAGCGCAAGCGAGGATGCCTTGCTTGAGCACGGTCTTTCGCATGACTTTGCCGCGATCATCGACACGACGACGCACCGCCAGGCGGGTCACTATAACAGCTACACCAATATCGGAGCAGGCATGCGGGTTGGCCGGGAAGAGATGATTGCCAACGCGCGGCCTAAAGCGATGCGGATGATGATTCTGATCACCGACGGGATCGCCAACCGGTCCTCGACCGGCGCGTCTCCGGAACAATCGGCGATTGACGAGGCGTACCTGTGTAAGGCGGCCAAGATCAAGGTCATGACGGTCAGCCTCGGAGCCGGTGCCGACACCGACTTGATGCAGGAAATCGCCGACATCACGGGCGGCAAGCACTTTAACGTTCCCGGCGGTCAGACCGTGGCGCAGTATGCCGAACAGCTGAAGGCACACTTCAACACGATCGCCGCCGACCGTCCGCTCAAGTTGATCGACGAGGAGTATAACAACTAGTCGTCGACGCAACTGCCTCGTCTGAGCGAAATGCGACTTCGGTCGGTTCGCTCAGCGGGGCATCGGTCGGACCTCCCGTCGCGTCGTCATCGAACAGAAATTCCCGCGATCCAAGCCCCGCGGCCGATGGGGCAGCACATAAATCCCTTTCTCTTTGGAAGAAGCTCTCAGCGGAGAAATACGATCATGAAATCGATTCTTGCTCGAAAAGGATTTTCCAAACGCCGCGGCGTCGCCGCCGTGGAAATGGCCCTGGTGGCGCCGCTGTTCATGTTGCTCGTGCTGGGCATCATCGAATTCGGCCGGTACTTGATGGTCGGCCAACTGGTCACCAACGCCGCCCGCGAGGGAACACGAATGGCAATCAGCGGCTACTTCACGGAGGAAGAGGTGCGTAGCGACATCGAAGACTTTGTGACGGAAGCGATCGGCATTGATGCGGAAAAGGTCTCGATCGAGATTGAAACCGCCAGCGGCGAAACGATTTTTGACGCCGAAGCGAAGGACTTGATCACAATTCGCGTGGCCGTGCGATTTGTGGATGTGACGTATCTGCCGATCCTCGGTGAAGGAGGCGGCGGCGAGGATGATCCGTTTGTCGGTCTGCGGGAAAATCACGACGATGCGAAATGGATTGCCGGCATCAGCTCGATGCGCAAGGAATGACATAGGCGCCCAGCGCCGGGGCGTCTCACTCCTTCCCTCGCCACGTCATCAACTCCTGAGACTTGGACGGCAATCTCGGTCGCTCCCGCAATGAACGAATCGCTCTCGTTATTGAAAAAAACTCAAATAAATTAATTTGACGTTTTCCAAGTATGACGTAGGGTTGAATTGGCGGTTCCAATGGGGAACCGGCACCGACCCCCCTCACCGGTTGTGCGATGCCTTGCATCTGGCAAAGCCGGCGCGTCGATCGGGGCATGTCCCCGGCCTGATGCATTCCCGACTTGCGCGGTCCGGAAATTCCAGCATCGGTAACGTTGTTGTACAGTTTCTTCGCCGTTTGAGCACAGGGAGAGAATCATGTTGAGTCGCACGTCGTCTCAGATTCGTCGGGGTTGGTTTGGTCGCAGGGGGGCAGCCGCGTTGGCGGCGGTCGCATTTGTCGTGGCAGGGTCTGCCGTCTATTCGTACGAAGGGACGCCGGACGTCTATCGTGTGGAAGAGGACTGGGAGCTAGTCCTGGATGCTCCGTCGGACGCGAAAGTCGCGCCGCAATTGATGACGGTCATGAGCCCCAAGGCGGATCTCAGCGACCTGTACGGCATGGTTACGTGGAATTACCGCGAGATCCCCACGTTCTACTCGGGCGGACTGCAACTGCAATCGTGGTCGGACGACCTGTTCTTGTATTCCAAGAACTTCCGCGAAGGGGAGTTCAGCACCACGGGCGAAACGATCACCTGGACCCAATCACTCAAGGTCAATAACAACATCCTGACGCTGCGGATCAAGA
>CALFYU010000225.1 GCA_937952455.1 uncultured Planctomycetaceae bacterium | reverse complement strand
CGAAAAATCGCTCGGCCCCGTCTAGATCTTCTTATGGCACGTCGGCATCCTGTTTCGCGGATATTGCTATCTAAAAACACTCGGTGCAAAGGGCCTGCGCGACGTGTCGGAGAACGCGGTGCTCAACGCAAACTACCTGCTGGCCAAACTCAAGGACGTGTTGCCCGTCCCGCAGGGAGACCGCTGCATGCACGAATTCGTGGCAACGGCCAAACCGCTGGCGGCCAAGACAGGCTTGACCGCCATGGATCTGGCCAAGCGGCTACTCGATTACGGATTTCACGCTCCAACCGTCTATTTTCCGATGGTCGTTCCGGAAGCAGTGATGGTGGAACCGACCGAAACGGAGTCCAAGGAAACTCTCGATGCCTTTGCCCAGGCGATTCTGGATATCGCTAAAGAGGACCCAGATTTCGTCCACGCAGCTCCGCACAACACCCCGGTCTCCCGCCCGGACGAGGTCAAGGCGGCCCGCCAACCCAACCTGAGATGGACGCCCGCCTGTGAGTGATGCCGCTGCAGTTTGCAATGTGCTCATCGAAGAGACGCCGCAATCGGGCGCCTGGAATATGGCGCTCGATGAAGCGCTGCTGGAATTGGCGGGACGGGATGGGGAATGTTGGTTGCGGTGGTATCGCTGGTCCGAACCAGCGGTGTCGCTGGGATACTTCCAAAAGGTCGACATACCCGAAGAATTCGCCGGGCTGGCGGTCGTGCGGCGGCTCTCCGGAGGGGGAGCGATCCTGCATCATCACGAATGGACCTATTCGGTGGTCGTCGCACCCGGGCATCCGCTGGCCGCTGCCCCGCCCCAATTGTACGGCCTCGTTCACGACCGGATCATTGGTGTATTGGCGGAATTGGGGGTGACGGCCCAAAGGCGAGGCACGGCAGCTGCATTTGCGGACAACTCATTTCTTTGCTTTCAACGCGGTGATGCCAACGATGTGCTGATTGGGCAGCACAAGATTCTGGGCAGCGCCCAGCGTCGGCGTCGCGGCGCGATCTTACAACACGGGAGTTTGCTGATGGCGACGTCGCCGCACGCCCCGGAGCTCCCGGGCGTCTGTGATCTAGGGATTGCCCCAACGTCGCTCCAAGACATTGCCACACGACTGGCGGCGGCGGTGGGGGGACTTATTGGCCGGTCCCGCTCGGTCGACATGCCGCCAAAAACGGCAATTGACATGGCGGCAAGACTGAAACGTGACCGATATCAAAGTGAGGCAAAAATCGGGGAATGAGGAATTTCCCTAGTATTTTGTTTTTTTAAAAGAATATCGAGTTTCTTAGCGTTTTCCCGCAATTTTTGAGAGGGAAGATCGCCCGCAAGTCTGGGTGAGAGTAGAAGTTTTGCTCGGTTTTGAGATGTTTTGTTTGACAATTGAAATCGCGATTGCTACCTTGGCAAAATACCGAGTTTTTTTCTGCATTTCATTTTCGTTGTTACATCACTTCATAGTTGGTTTTACTTAGTAACGGAATTGAGCGGTCTCCGCTCGGCAAATCGCAAATGAGGGTTATCCCCCAGGAGGAAAGGGGACTTTACCGTAACGTCAAATGCTGATTTCGCAGTCGTTGCTAAGGGTGCTCGAACCCGAGGGTGGCCGTGGATTATCTTCCCACGCCGCGAATCCTATCAAGCGCATCGCCGATTCTTCTAAGGCTTTACCAATCAAATCATTGGCGGAGTGATTCCACAAATGCAAGCGGAAATGAAAGTCATTGGAGGGAAGCAACAAGGCAAAATCATCCCGTTGACGATGAAGAAATTCCTCATCGGACGGGAAAAGGATTGCCACTTGCGCCCCAACAATGACCTGATCAGTCGACATCATTGCGTGTTGACCGTTGACGAGTACACCGTCCGCATTCGTGACTTGGGCAGCACGAACGGGACCTACGTGAATTCCGAGCGAATTCAAGGTCAGGTGGTGCTCAAAGATGGCGACCATCTCGCAATCGGCAAACTCTTGTTCGAGATGTCCATTCGCGATGCGGACACACCGACGGATAAGGACGATATTCTAGCCGACGCGGCGTTGTTGGAAACCGACGCGTTCACGTCGCGGCCGACTCCGATTCCCGGTGCGGATGACACGGAAACGGTCGCGCATGGAGCGAATGCATCGGCCGGTGAAACGATTTCGCTGGCAGCTATGGAAGAGGACACCGCTTACGAAACCCCTTCGGGCGTCTACGGTGGGGACACGGTTTCAATTCCCCCCGGCGCGGGCTCTGGGGATTCGCATCCTCCGGCGCAACCCCCTTCTCCGGTTCCGCAATACCAGCAGCCGATGATGATGCCGCAGTATTCGCAGCCGATGATGCCGCAGCAGTTTCCCATGCCCTATCCGCAGCAAATGCCGATGATGGGACAACCCTACGGCGCCCCGATGATGATGCCACAACAATACCCCCAATTCCCGCAACCGGTGCAGATGGCACCCCAGCAGTACGCCCCCCAGGAAACCGCGCAGCCGCAGGCAGACGAACGTGCGTCGTCCAAACCGCCGGAATTGGATGTTAGGCTACCCAAACCGGAAGAAACCGGCGCGGTCGAGCCTCAAACCGAAAAACGGGCCGCCGAGTCCAAGACTTCCAGCGGAGTCGATCCCCGCGCGGCAGCCGCGGATATTATCCGCCAATACACGCACCGGCCGCTCGGACAATAGCGGCGGAGAAGCACAAGTCTCGAGATGATCCCCACTGATGGCCTCAGTGGGGATTTTCGTTTCGGCTCCTGCGGTGTGCGGGCTTTTTTCAATGGAGCCGCTCTGTGCTTCGGCGTATAATGCGCTGCATGGCGATCCGCGCGAGCTGAACCGACTGTCGCGCTACCGCAAGTCACCGCGGGGGGGCCAACCCAACGCCCATGGCGGGAACAGGGGTCGCACAATGAAATGGTGGAACCCCCGTCGCATCGGTGACGACTTGATTGCGTTCACACATTCCGACGCCTTTGCCCTCAGGAGATCATTGCATGCCGAACACCTCCGATTCCCAGCACCGATATCAAGAGTTTCTCGATTTGCTGCCGTTGACGATTGCACTCGCCGGCTTGCCGACCAGCGAACACGGCAAGTACTACGGTGAGGAACAGATCGAGGCCCGCATCTTTACGATTCGTCATGCCTACCGGGCGGCGCGGGCGGTGGCCCGCGAAGCGGCCAAATCCTGACAGCCGCCGGCGGCTTCGGCGCTCCCGTTCGATTCTCATTTCGTTGACACGCTGCGCCCGCGTTGTGTCGCGGTTCCGTTCGTTGAACGCGCTACCCCGCTTTGACCGATACGTTCGTTCCAGCCTGTACAACTGGCAGTCTTATCGGATCGCGGCAATTCGTCCGATCCTTACCGGTTACGTAGCCGGAAATCTGCAATGCGTCGCTTTTCGGCAACATCGTCGGATTGAGGGTGTATATTTCAGTGCGGATTTGCTCGGGAGGAGCCGGTAAGACAGACGACGCGAGGCGAACGCGCGTTACTCAGGGACGATCGTCGCGAACATTCCCAGGTCGAGTTTCAAAACCCGTTTGTGCCGGTTTGCGAGATGAGCAAACCAACGTCCTTAAGACGCGACAGCCGGTTTTGGAGCCGCTCAAAAAGACAAGAGGCGGTAGCCGATGGTGGATTACAGCAAACTGGACGCGGATTCGAAAGTGGACCGGCGCGTGGGCAAGATTCTCGACGCCAAATCAGACGAAGGAGCCGTCACGGCGGTCGAGTCCGCATCATCACGGCGACCCAAAGTGGAGCGTCGCCGGCAAATCGATCCAACCACCTGCGAACGGGATTACACGGACGACGAGATCGAGTTCATGAAGGCCATGGACAAATACAAGCGGAGCAGCGGCCGCCAGTTCCCCACCTGGAGCGAAGTTCTCGAGGTGGTCAAGAGCCTCGGATACCACCGCGACTGATACGGACTGCAGGCAGCACGAATTCCCGCTCGGACGAGCCGGCCGCCATGGCATCCCTTGTCGGCCGGACTATTTTGCGAGGCGGCCGAAGCACATCAGCGTGATGTCGTCGTTTTGCGGACGGCCGTCCGCGTGTCGTTTGACGTCGGCGAGGATCAAGCGGCCCAGTTCCTCCGGATCGGCCGGTCCCTGGCTGATGAACTTTCGCAGTTGGTCCAACCCGTACAGTTGGCTTTGGTGGTTCATTGCCTCGCTGACGCCGTCGGTGTAGATCTCGGTGGTCGCCGTATCATTAAAAATTAGATTTTCGAACTGGAACTGGTAGTCTTCCAGAACAACGATCGGAACGAAGATAGATTATTCG
>CALFYU010000224.1 GCA_937952455.1 uncultured Planctomycetaceae bacterium | reverse complement strand
TGCCGAGAAATGGGTGCTGGGCAGTGATTACACACAGGCCCCCACCTGCGCCACGTGCCACATGTCGGCGCACTCGCGCGAAGGAAAAGTGACCCACGATCCGGGACAGCGAATTTCCTGGACCAACCGCCCGCCGGTCAGTCTGCCGATGGACACCGACGCGAACGGCAAGGTCATTCAAGAAACCGATCCGCAGAAGCGGATGGAACTGGTCGCCGATTCCGCGATGAATAAACGGCAACGGATGCAGGACGTCTGCCTGCATTGTCACACGCAAAACTATATCGACGGTTTTTACAAACAGTACGACGACTTTGTTCACCTTTACAACGAAAAATTCGGCAAGCCGGGCCAGGCGATCATGGCGTCGCTGCGGGAGCAGAAACTGCTCACGCCGCAGGATTTTGACGAAGAAATTGAGTGGACATGGTTCTACTTGTGGCACCACGAAGGCCGCCGCGCGCGACACGGCGCGTCGATGATGGCGCCCGACTACGCACACTGGCACGGGATGTACGAAGTGGCCGAGCGGTTTTACATGGAGTTAATCCCCCAAGCCCGAGAGATCGCCGCCCATGCCGCCGACGAGGGGAAAACCGAACAAGCGGCGGCGGTGAACGGAGTGATCGACAAAATTCTCGCGCGGCCGGAACACAAATGGAAAACGGCACAAAAACTACCGGAATAGCTCGGTGCAGCGCGATCCGCATGCGCATGACTTCGCTGTCGCAACGCGCAACCAGTCAGCGATGCCGTCTGCGTGCCGCATGCCACTTCTCGATTCAACAAGGACTAAAACGGTGAGTGTCAATCGCAGAGATTTCATGACGCAGTTGGGTGTGACCGCCGGTGCGTCGGCGATGCTGTCGTGCACGCCGGGTTCGACTCCCACCGCTGTGAGTCGCGCCGAAATGGACGGACTCACCTGGTCCAAGGCGCCCTGTCGCTTTTGTGGAACCGGCTGTGGTGTCGAAGTGGGAGTCGAGGACGGCAAGGTCCGGGCGGTTCGTGGAGACGAAGCCAGCCCCGTCAATCGTGGATTGCTGTGCGTCAAAGGATATCATTTGCCGGCGATTTTGTACGGCAAGGATCGATTAACGTCCCCCTTGCGCCGCAAGGAGGGTGGCCGGGGATGGGAAAAGATCTCCTGGGACGATGCTCTGAATTTGGTGGCAGTCAAATTTCAGGAAACTCTGGATTCGGACGGTCCCGAGGCGGTCTCCATGTACGGTTCCGGGCAGTGGACCGTTTTCGACGGCTACGCCGCGACAAAGTGGTTCCGTGGCGGCCTGAAGAGCAACAACCTCGAACCGAACGCGCGGCTGTGTATGGCCAGCGCCGTGATGGGGTTCATGACGCAGTTTCAAAGTGACGAGCCGATGGGCTGTTACGAGGACTTTGAAGCAGGCGACGACTTCATCATGTGGGGTAACAATATGGCGGAAATGCACCCCGTGCTATTCAGCCGCATATTGGAGAACCAGCGCAAGAATCCGGGAGTTCGCATCTTCGACATTGCCACGCGTTGGACAGACACATCGGAATACGCGGACGCCTTTTTGCAGATACAACCGGGAAGTGATTTAGCGCTTGCCAACGGCATCCTGCACCTCATCATGGAAAACGGTGCCGTGGACGAGGCGTTCGTCAATGAGAACGTCGTATTCAAACGCGGCATCGAGGACTTGGATCAAATCGGCTACGGCTGTTATGGTGAGCAAGCGGAGCATTACAAGTTCAAAGACGAGCCGGCAGCAAGTTCCTTGGAGGAGCTCGAGACATTTCTGGCCGATTACACGCCCGCCAAGGTCAGCGAGCTGACCGGCTTGAGTGAAGGCCAGATTCGCATGCTGGGCGACGTCTACGGCGATCGCGGCCGCGGCACCGTCAGCCTATGGTGTATGGGAGTCAACCAGCACGTCCGCGGGACCTGGATGAACAACCTCATCAATGATTTGCATCTCATCACCGGCAAGATCAGCCGGCCGGGCAACAACCCGCTCAGCTTGACCGGCCAACCCTCGGCTTGCGGCACGGCGCGGGAAGTCGGCACGCTGTCGAATCGATTGCCGGCCGACATGCTGGTGACGGTTCCAGAACATCGTGCCAAAGCCGAGGAGATTTGGGGATTGGAGCCGGGAACAATCCCGGAGAAACCGGGCTATCATACGGTCGATCTCTTCCGGGCCTTGGCCCGTGGCGACGTTAAGACCATGTGGATCCAAGTTACCAATCCCTGGGTTTCGCTGCCCAACCTGACCCGCTTTGAACGCAAGCCGGGGGATGGGCGTTTTATCGTCGTGAGCGATATCTATCCAACACCAACGACGGAAATCGCCGACTTGATTCTGCCGTCAGCCGCCTGGGTGGAACGCGAAGGGGTGTTCGGCAACACCGAACGCCGCACACAACAGTGGAACAAGGCGGTCGAACCGCCCGGCGAAGCCCGGGAAGATGCCTGGCAGATCATGGAAGTGGCCAAGCGGATGGGGATGGGCCATCTGTTTGATTATTCTGAGGAGAATTGGCACGAAGAGATGTTCGAGGAATATCGCCGATTCGGCCTGGGGGTCGGCAAGGACTTGGCCAGCTACGACCAATTGAAAGAGACGCGGGGCATGAGATGGCCGGTCGTCGACGGTAAGGAGACGCTCTACCGGTATGCCGCCGGCTATGATCCCTACGTTAAGAAAGAAGCAGGTGTGCATTTTTACAAAGCGAAAACTTTCGGCGAAAAAGCCGCCTTCTGGATGCGGCCCTATCAGCCGCCGGCAGAAGTGCCCGACGAAGAATATCCGTTCTGGCTGTCCACCGGCCGGGTATTGGAACATTGGCACACCGGATCAATGACCCGCCGCGTCAAAGAGTTGCACCAGGCGGTCCCGGCCGCCTACGTCGAAGTCAACCGCGCCGACGCCGACCGCTTACAGGTTGAAACGGGGATGCCGGTCAGGCTCATCAGCCGACGTGGCTCGGTGACATTGCCTGCGCTGGTGGACGGCCGCGGGCAACCGCCGATCGGTTCGCTGTTTGTCCCATTTTTTGACGAGGCCAAACTCGCCAACGTCCTCACGTTGGATGCAATGGATTGCATCAGCAAGGAACCGGACTACAAGAAGTGTGCCGTGCGTCTGGAGAAGGCTTGATGGCAAAGTACATCGCGGCAACCATATTGGCGGTCGTCGCCGGATTGTCCGGATGCGGCGACGCGACCAACGATGGGAACCTGGCGATGGTTCCGGCGAGTCTGTCGGTCCGCGATCAGCGTGTTGCGTACAGCGGCGCGCCGCCCGTCATCCCCCACGTCCGACAATCCGGCAAATGCATTGTCTGCCATAACGAATCCGGCTCAAAGGTGCCGGGAATTGGCTCCGGGTTAGCGCCGGCCAACCCGCACGTGCAAACGCCCGGCATGAGCGATCAATCCCGCTGCCGTCAATGCCACGTATTTGCTCAGTCCAGCGACACGTTTCGGGACAATGCCTTCGTCGGGCTGAAACTGCCGCCGCATGGCGAGCGGGCCTTTGCCGGCGCGCCGCCGGTGATGCCGCATCCTATGTTTATGCACGAAAACTGCCAGGCATGCCACGCGGGCGAAGCGGCCCGTCCGGAAATCCGCTGCACACACAGCGAACGCACGCGCTGTCTGCAATGCCACCTGCAACCGTCAGGCAGCGACGCGCCGAATTTGGCTGACGTAAAATAAAGCGAAGCGCGCGCTTCCATGTCTTGCGGATTTGTAGAAATCCCGCTGACGTATTGGCCGCTCGGCGCGCAGTTCGTTAATCTATCCGACAGCCCGCACTGTTTGCTCCGCTTCTCAGGAGACTCCCCGTTGAGTGTACTGGACCGCAAATTGCGCCGCGATCTTTATGCGGTCAAGGGACTGCTCATTGCCATCGTGGCGATCCTCACGATCGGGATCGCCGGGTTTGTGATGTACCTTTCGCTGTATTACAACCTCGAACTTTCGCGCCGCAGCTATTACGCGCAAAGCCGCATGGCTGACTTTTGGGTCGACATCGAGAAGATCCCCCAACTCGAATTGGACCGGCTGCGGGAGATTCGCGGGATTTCGGATTTTCGGCCGCGGATCAGCTTCGGCGTCTCGGTCGACCTGGACAGGGTCGAGCGGCCATTGTCGGGGCAGGTGATCTCCATGCCGGCCGAACCGACGCCGGTGATCAACAACATCGTGATCCGCAGCGGGGGTTACTTCACAAATCTCCGCAGCGAAGAGGTGATCGTCAACGAGGCATTCGCCCGCGCGCGGGGCCTCAGGCCGGGGGACACGATTCATCTGCTGCTGAACAACCGCCGGCAGGAGCTGCTCATCGTGGGGACGGCGGTCAGCCCTGAGTATGTGTATACGATGTCGCAAGGGGGCGTATTTCCCGACGTGGAAAATTTCGGCATCTTCTTTGTGAAACAGGAATTTGCCGAGGAGGTGTTCGACTTTCAAGGGGCGGCAAATCAAGTCGTGGGATTGCTGGCTCCCGAAGTCCGTTCGCGGCCGCAACAGGTGCTCGATCAAATCGAAACGGTGCTCGCCACGCTCGGGAAAGCCACGGCCACGCCGCTGGAAAAGCAGCCCTCGAATCAAATGGTCGTGGATCAGATTCAGAAGATCAAAATCGAATCGACGATTCTGCCGACGATTTTTTTGGTCGTCGCCATCTTGATCCTCAATGTGCTGATGATGCGAATCGCCGAACAGCAGCGGACGATTGTGGGCACGCTGAAGGCCTTGGGGGTGAGCGAATGGACGATCTTCAAGCACTACGTCAATTTCGGCGTGATCATCGGTCTGATCGGCGGCGTGCTGGGCATTGGCATGGGGTATTGGCTGGCGGGCGTGGTGACCGAATTGCAGACCCAGTTCTTCGAGTTCCCCCGGCTGATCAACCGCCCGTATCCACACATCTTGGGCGTCGGCGTGTTGTTGAGCGTGTTTTTCTCGGTGTTGGGGACGCTCCGGGGCGTGCGGTCGGTGATGCGGCTCAAGCCGGCCGAGGCGATGCGGCCCAAACCGCCGGTGGTGGCGCATCGAACGTTGTTGGAACGCGGGAACGTCTTTTGGCAACGGCTCGATTTTCGTTGGCAGATCGTGATTCGCAGCATCTTCCGCCAGCGGGTCCGCACGGCCACGGGATTATTCGCGGCCACGATCGGCGCGGCCATGGTGCTCGTCACGATGCACATGCTCGATTCGTTCCGGGAGATTATCACGTTCCAGTTTGACAAGATGATGCGCAGCGACTACGAAATTGTACTCAAGGACGAGCAGGACTACGGCGTCTACTTCGAGGCGCGGCGGCTGCCGGGCGTTGATCTTGTCGAGCCGGTCTTTTCGGTCGGCTGCACGTTTCATCACGGCCGCCGCGAAAAGAAGGGGGGCATCACCGGCATCCTGCCGACGTCGATCCTCACGATTCCCCGCGACGCGAATGGTAATCCGGTGCCGATTCCCGACTCGGGCGTGATGATCAACAGCCAATTGGCACAGATACTCGGCGTCGAAGTGGGGGACCATCTCACGATCGAACCGCTCAAGGGGGAATCGCGCCGCCTCACCGTTCCGATTACACGGATCTACGAATCGCTGCTGGGAATCTCGGCGTACGCGAACTTAGACTATTTGAACCGGTTGGTCGGCGAGGAACAATCGGTTACGTCGCTGCAGCTCAAAGTCCGCCCGGGCGAGGAGACGGTGCAATCGTTCTTTCGAGAATTGAAACGGTTTCCGGCACTGGAGGGAGTCAGTTCGGCGCAGGAGCAAAAGCGGATGATGCTGGATTTGATGTTAGGCCCGACAATGGTGGCGGTGGTACTATTGGTCTTGTTCGCCGGATTGATTTTCGGCGGCAGCGTGCTGACCTCGTCGCTGATTGCGCTTGCCGAACGGCAACAGGAAATCGCCACGTTGCGCGTGCTGGGTTATACGCCGCTGGAAGTGGGGGCGATATTTTTTCGCGAGAGTTTTGCGATCAATATGGTGGGAACGTTTGCCGGTTTGCCGGCCGGGTATTGGTTGAGTTACGTCATCGACCAGGCATCGAACACCGAATTATTGCGGCTGCCGTTTGTGATTGAACCGCGCAGCTATCTGATCACGATCGCCGCCGGCATCCTATTCACCTGCGCCGCGCACTTTCCGGTCCAACGCGCGGTCCATAGAATGGACTGGTTGAGTGCGTTGAATGTGAAGGAGTGAGGGGGGAGTGGCTAGCGGCCGGTGGCCTGTGGTCAGAAAGGTTGGACTTTGTCGGCCGGACAGCTTGGGCCTGCCAACCCTGCAGTCTAAGGTCTAAAGCCTAGAGCCTAGAACAAGTTGGGAGACCTTCGGTCACGGTAAGTGCGGGGTCAGGAGACCCGTGCACAACCAGTCAGGAGACCCAGTCGGGAGACCCGCACACAACATTTTCTCATCAAGCCTGTCCCCTCAAGCCTCAAGCCTTATTTCGTACAGCCTAAAGTCGACAGCCTAAAGCCTAGTAGAGAGTCCACTCATGCTGCGTTGGATTTGGATCGTGATCATTCTCGGCGTAATTGCCGGCGGGGTGGCGCTGTTTCGTGCGCCGGTCGGCGTGCCGGTCGACGTAGCAGCCGCTCGCACCGGGACGATTCGCGTTTACGTCGAAGAACGGGCCAAGACGCGGGTGCCGGAGACGTATCAGATTTCCATGCCGTTGGCCGGGCGGGTGTTGCCGATCACGCTCAAGGTCGGCGACCGCGTGACCAAAGGGCAGATCGTGGCTCGGCTCGACCCGGATGATTTGGACCGGGATCTCTCCCAAGAGACGATCCGCGTGGCAGGTTTTGATCGCATGATTGAGACGCTGAAAAACAGCATCGAGAGTTCCCAACAGCAACTGCTGGCCCGCGAAGCGAAACTCAAGTTCGCTGAGGATGAACATCGGCGGATCTCGCAACTGTTCGAACGGCAGGCGGTCCCCGAGGCCGACAAGAGTGAAGCCGAATTGTTGGAGATCGAAAGTCGCGCGGAATTGCGCAAGGACGAATTGACGCACTTGAACTATCAGATCGCGCTGAGCCTGGCGCAACTGTTCCGGCAGGATCAAGTGGAAACGCAGGCGGCTACGAAGCGGGACCGCGACCGGGCGGCGATCACTAGCCCCGTGGATGGAGTCGTGTTGGAGAAAATGGAATCCAACGAACGAGTATTGCCGTCGGGGGAAGTCCTCATGGAAATCGGCCGGCCGTCAGAGCTGGAAGTTGAAGCGGAAGTTTTGGCACAGGATGCGGTCGGGATTGAGAGCGGGTTTCCTGTGGAAATCGGCGGCCCCGCCATCGGACCGGAACCGGTCACCGGCAAAGTCACGCGGATTTATCCGCGAGGATTTACAAAGGTTTCGTCGCTGGGAGTCGAGCAACAGCGCGTGGATGTGATCATCGCCTTTGATCCGCAAGGGCTTGAGCGTTTGCAGGACGCGGGGCGGAACCTGGGAATTGACTATCGTGTCAATGTGAAGATTTTTACTCAGGAAAAGCGAGGCGTGCTAGTGATTCCCCGCTCAGCGATTTTCCGCAGCGCAGCGGGAAACTGGCAGGCGATGGTCGTGCGGGACGGTGTGGCGCGGCTGGTGGACGTGGAAATCGGGCTGGCAAATGATTTTGAAGTCGAGGTGGTGTCGGGCATCAAAGAACACGAACGGGTGATCCTCGCGCCCGATTCGACGCTCACCGACGGGCAGCCCGTGGAACCAGCACTGCGAAGCGATAGTTAGCGCACTATTGCTGTTGAAAAAATGAAAAACCGCCGAACGGGGCAAACCCGTTCAGCGGTTTCTTGACTCAGTTAGGGTGAGACCGGATCGCCGCGGCTCATCAGTCAGTTCTGCTTCGCTGCGGCGTGTCTCTTAGGCGTCGTCTTTGCCTTTCTTGCTCTTCTTTTTCTCTTTCTTTTCGACAAGCTGTGGGACCTTGTCGGCGAATTTTTCGGGGGCGGCTTCAAATGCCTTCGGGCAATTCGGGCAGCAGAAGTAGACCTTTTCGCCTTTGTATTCCACCATCTTGTCGGCTTTGATCGGTTTGCCGGAGACGGGGCATTC
>CALFYU010000223.1 GCA_937952455.1 uncultured Planctomycetaceae bacterium | reverse complement strand
TGGCGAAAACGACAATCAACACGTCTTACACGCAAAAAATGTGCCTAAACCTAAGCGCCTCGCCCTCCCGGAGCGTTTATTTATTTCGGGTGAGGCCGACAGCATCAATGGCGATCACCGTATTCAAGATCGGCGGCAGTCTGCTGGAAGTGGCCAATCTGGCGGAGCGGGTTCGCTGGTTGATTAGCCAGCGTCCGGAGACCGCGCCGCTGTTGGTTGTGGGAGGGGGCGGCGTTGCTGACGTCGTGCGTCGCTGGGATGCGCTACACAACTTGGGGGACGAAGCTGCTCACTGGTTGGCGATCCGATCGATGACAATCAACGAAGCACTTTTGTGTGACGTGTTGTCCGAGTGCGTGCACGTTTTTACGTCTGCCGATGCCGTAACGCAGGCCAAAGCGGGACGCGTGCCTGTATTAGCCAGCGAGACGTTTTTACGCCACGACGACAACAATCCCGACGCAATGCCCCACACCTGGGAAGTCACCAGCGACAGCATCGCCGCCCGTGCCGCCGTCTGTTTCGCCGCAGCGGAACTGGTGTTCGCCAAATCGGTCTCCCTACCAAAAAAACGGACTGTCGCCAACGTGCGGTCGCGACGGCTCGTCGACGCCTATTTTCATCGTTTGGCCGAGGAGATTCCCCGAGTTGGTTGGGCAAATCTTCGTCAACAGCATCGGATCAACGATTGGCTCAAGTTCGGGCAACCGGTCGAGTCAAAACGTTCCGTCTAAAAAGTCCGCCATCAACTTCCAGCCCTCGGGATAACGGCGCCCCGATGCGGCGGCGGCAACTTCATCGTAGCTGCCGGCACCACCACTGTGCACGTTAGAACCGGCGATCGTGAATGGCACAAATCCGTGGGCATGGGTTTTCGTGCGGAGGAACGTGGGATGATCCGGGGAGACCATGATGCGATAGTTCCCGGTCGATTTCAAAAATTCGTGCACCGGCCCCACGATGTGTTGGTCGATTTGTTCCAGGGCCTCAACCTTGGCGGCCGCATCTCCTTCGTGCGAGGCCTCATCACTCGCTTCGACGTGAACAACGACGAAATCGACGTCGGCCAGCGTCGAAATCGCTGCGCGTCCTTTGGCGGCATAATCTGTATCCAGATAACCGGTGGCGCCGGGCACGTTGACAATCCGCCAACCCAACAGCCGGCCGATCCCCCGCAACAGATCGACCGCCGTAATGACCGCCGCCGATTTCCCATACCGTGACTGAAACGGTTCAAGCTGCGGCCGGCTCCCTTGTCCCCACAACCAGACCGAGGTGGCCGGCAACTGACCGGCTGCCGAGCGGGCGCGGTTCTGTTCATCTTCGGCAAACAATTCTTCGCTCGACTGCATAAACCGTTTGAGCGTCTCCCCGCCGGTCCCGGACGGTAAATGCCCCGACACCGGCCCGTCGGGGAGGTCGTGCGGCGGATAGGTGGCGGTTTTGTCGTCGAAGGGAGACTCTCCCGCGGCGCCGCGATAGATCAGCAAATTGCGATAACTGACGCCAGCGTGAAATTCCCATTGCTCGTCGCCGTATTTCCGCTGCATCTGGCCAATCAAATGCGCCGCCAGTTTGTTGGGGATCTGCCCGGCGGTGAAGCTGACCATCGTCCCGTTTTGAATGGTCACCAGATTGCAGCGGACGGCCCAATCGTGCGGCCCCAATTCAATGCCTTGCGCAGCCGCTTCCAGCGGCGCGCGGCCGGTGTGATATTTGAGCGCGTCGTAGCCAAAGAGATTCATCGTCGCTACATCGCTGCCCGAGGGGAGCGAGGGAGGCACATTGTCGCTTTGCCCGATGATGCCGCCGGCGGCGATTTCGTCCATATGCGGAGTCGCCGCCGCCTGCAGCGGGGTTTTGCCGGATAGGGACGCTTGAGGCTCATCGGCGCAGCCGTCGGGAATGATCAGAGCGTATTTCATAAGCTGTTGCTAAAGGAACATGGAAATCGTAATCGGCGTTCGCGGCGGGTCAGTATAGTGAAAACTCCCGCGCAGTCGAATGCCGGAAAGCGTCTTGATTGCACTTTCCAACGCGAAACCAAGCAGGGATGTCCGAGTTCCCGACTACTGGTTTCACAACCCTCAGACGCGTCACGCCCACAATTGCCCGGCAGTTTCACGAACAGGCGCAACCGGGTTTTGAAACTGGTTCTAGGGGACGACGTGCACCAGCATTAGGTTGTGACCGCGGGTGGACCAGTTGGTGCTGGCAATCAGCACGATTTCATCCCCCGAGGCGATTACGGAATTGCGGCGGCCCCATTCTGTAACGACGTGCATGATCTCCTGCGGTGGACGATCCACGACGTCGGTATGCATCGGCGTCACCCCCCAATAAAGGCTCATCCGCCGCGCAGTGGCCAATCGATCGCTGAGGCCCAGAATCGCCACTTGACTCCGCTGTTTGGAGACGGCCATCGCGGTACGTCCGCTGTGCGTCGCAACGACGATCAAATCGGCGCTGAGGTGTTCGGCCGCCGCCCCGGCGCCGACGGCGACCGCTTCGGTGACCGCTAAGGCCCGTGTTCGAGGTCCGCTCAAGCGATCCGCATCGACACCCGTGTGAACCAGCCGTTCCGCCTCGTGCGCGATACGGCTCATCGTCGAGACGGCATCAATCGGATATTCCCCGATCGCCGTTTCGCCCGAGAGCATGACCGCGTCGCTGCCGTCTAAAACCGCGTTGGCGACGTCGGTCGCCTCGGCACGCGTGGGGCGGTTGCTGCGTTCCATACTGTCCAGCATCTGCGTGGCAGTGATCACCGGAATGCGATATTGGTTGCAAAGGTTGATGATTCGTTTTTGTAAAACCGGAACTTGGGCGATGTCCACCTCGACGCCCAAGTCCCCCCGCGCCACCATCACCGCATCGGTGGCTTCGAGAATCCGATCCAAGTCATCAACCGCCTCCATCTTTTCGATCTTGGCGACAATTTGCGGTGGCGTCTCGGAGTTGCATTTTTCGATCTCCTTTCGCAACAGTGTGATGTCGTCTGCACTGCGGACAAAACTCAGCCCGATAAAATCGACTTGATGTTCCACGGCCCACACCAGGTCCTCTCGGTCCTTTTCCGTCAAGCTGGGCGTGCTGAGCACCGCTCCGGGGAGATTGATCCCCTGTTTGCTGCGGATATCGCCCGGCAGTTCCACGACGCAGACCACGCGCCCCTCGTCGGCATACCGCTCGGTCACGCGCATCGAGACTGTTCCATCGGCCATCAGCACCGGATCGCCGACCCGCAAGTCGTCGACCAATTGCTCGTAGGTGCAGGTCAAGCGATTGGGGTGGTTGGGATCGGTTTCGCGCGCGAATTCGAACACCTCGCCTTCATGGCAATGGATCAAGTCGCCCGGCAATTCGTTGAGCCGAATCTTCGGTCCGCACAGATCGCCGAGAATCCCGATCGGCCGCTCCAGTTCGTTTTCGACTTGCCGAATCTGCTCAACGATCGATGCCAGCCAATCCAGGTCACCGTGCGCAAAATTCAGGCGGAACAGATCCACCCCTTCGACAGCCAATCGCCGCATGACGGTCAGGTCCTCGCTCGCCGGACCAACGGTCGCAATGATCTTGGTCTTCACGAACCGTGTTTTCGATAAATGACTGTCAAAATCCACGAGTGTCTCCCTACATCAATATCGGCGGTGCGAATTCAAGCGTGAGGATACCGCAGGCAGCGCCTTCCGGCAATCAGCACGTTTCGTACCGTTGTAGGGAATTCTTCTTAGCCACAGATTGAACACAGATCAAACACAGAAAACTGGCAACGACCCTGATCCCCGAACCCCGGGTCAATCTAGTTCCCAAACCCTTTTTGGCAACGGAATTTTGCGAAGTTCCGCTTCGCCCGTCGAAGCGCGAGCCCGTTGGGTCGAATCTCATTGTTCGTCAGACCTTATCGTTTTACGTTGTAAATCATTAGGTCCGCTCGCTCGGCGAGGATCGCGGTGTACGACGGCAAGCCGTCGGTTTGGGAATTTCGAAATGGCGCCTAAAAAAATCCGTGTTTAATCTGTGTTTAATCTGTGGCTCAATTGAGGCGGCCATTTTCGTTGCGGCGCTGCGGGCCTGAGGGGCAGCCGTGGCCAACTTTTTTAAAGAATTTGCGCGAATTTGCGAAGGAAATGCCGGTATAACGACAATAGATTGTTAAATCATTCCCTCCGCAACAAACATGCCGGCCGATGGACTGTGACGACAATGTTCACCGTGAATCCATCTTACATCGGGCCGTCCTGGCCGGTGATGAACTGGCTTGGCATGCGCTGTATCAGTCGACATTCGATGCCGTTTACCGCTACGTCCACTGGAGGTGTGCGGGAATGCCGCAGTTGATGGAGGAGACCGTGCAGGAGACTTGGCTTACCGCCGTGCGGAGGATTCGTAAATTCGATCCGGACCGGGGTACGTTTCAAGCTTGGGTGCGGGGAATCGCCGCCAATCAGTTGCGCAACCAATTTCGCCGCCAACGCGCTGTCCCGGGCATGTGCCGAGACTTGGACTGGGAGCGGGCGATCAGCCTTCCTCCGGATACCGTCCTGGAGAACCTGGAACAGGCTGCGCAAGTCGCCGCCGCCCTGGCGGCACTGCCCAGCCAATATGAGTTGGTCTTGCGGGCGAAGTATGTCGACGCCCTGCCGGTGGCGGAGATCGCCCTCAGTCTGTCCCAGACCCCCAAGGCGGTTGAGTCGCTGCTGAGCCGTGCCCGAGAGGCATTTCGCCGGGAATGTTTAGAGCGAGAGGACTTGTCCCCCTGATCCGAGCTACGAGTCGAGGGGGATCATGAGAATTACGGGGAGCGAGAATTATGGTTTACAGAAGACCACAACCCGGTGGGGATTATAGGGACATGCTCAATCTGCGGGCAGAATTGCTGTCGCAAACGTCTGCCGTCGTCCGGCGGCAGCGGTATTGGCGGCGGGGGGCAATTCTCGCCGCCTGCGCCGGCTGTTACCTTGCCGGCTGGCTGACCGTCACGTTTATCGAAAGCGCGGTCCCGCCTCCGCCGCAGAAAGTCGTGTTCATGCTGGAAACAGTTCAATCACCAGACGCCGCTGGTGCCCAGGCCATAGAAGTCGTTGGCGGCGCACAAGAACGGACGCGGGAAGCGGACGCCAGTCCGGCGACCGATCCGGCGCCGCCGATGCTTCGACAGCACCAGCCCCGTGAGAAAAAGTCCCGGTTCCTTTCGCTGCGGGATTTGGGGGACCATTATCTGCTCGTTGAAGAAGACCCGGCCGGGGCGGCCCGCTGCTACCAGATGGCGCTGCGGTTCGCCACCGAGGAAGAAGTCGATCGACAACCCGACCCAGGCACGTGGCTGTTCCGTGCCCTGAAACTGGACCACAATTGGGAGAAGAACGATGCCCACCGTCAAGGATAATTTGGCCGTCATCAAGGCCCTGGCCGCCGTGTTTTGTTGCACCGTGTTGATCACACAATCCGGGAGGTTGTTCGGACAGGATACGGACAACAAGGCAGCCCCGCCCGCGACGGTGAAGCAGTCGGGCAAGGAACCGGTACCGAGCGATCCGGATGCGGCGGATGAAAAAGCCGGCGAAGCCAGAGCAGAAAATGAAATTCCACCGCTGGCCGAGATGTTGGCGATCGCGCTCGAAAACAACCCCGACATCGGCGTCGCCGCCAGCCAGGTGCAAGCAGCTCAAGCGCAGCTGAAACGCACACAGCTCAGCGTCGTGCAGCAAGTCATGGACCTGCAAGAGGCATGGCATACGCAACAGAAATTGATCGATCACGCCCGCGCGAGTATCGACGCCGCCGAAAAGCAGTGGAAATTCGTGAAAGCCAATCATGACACGGGCCAGCCGGCCGGGACACTGGCCGATTTGGGGGCCGCCGAAGAACAGAAAATTAAAGCGGAGACCGCCCTGATTCTGGCCCAAGCCAGACTGGCGGAGATCAAAGCCAAGATTCCCTACGTGTTGGGGACGCAAAAACCGCCAGTGGTAACCGGCAGGGTGTCAAAGGACGGAACCGGACGTGTGCGAGGAACCACGAGTGCACCGGCGGCGGCCGCAAATCCGAAGGTGGATGCCGAGCAACAGAACGCCACACCACCGGCTGAGGCGAATTTGAATATGCCGGCGGCAGGGCGCGAATCGGAAAACTTGAGCAAGCTACGAAGCGCTCTGGACGATCAGTCCGAGGTCGATTTTGTTGATATTCCGCTCCATGACGCAGTCGGTTATTTCTCCGATTTGCACAATATCCAGATTACCCTGGACGACAAGGCATTCAAGGAAGTCGTCGGTGACGAGGAAACGTCCAAGGAGCCTCATCTTACCATTAGGCTCGCAGGAGTCTCACTTGGGGCGACTCTGCAGGCGATTATGGACCTGTATCCACAGGTGGTATTTGTCGTGCGTGATTACGGACTGTTGGTCACGGTCAAAGGTAACGAGCCTGTGGGTGCAATTCCCGTCGCGGTGTTCTGGAAACAGCCGCCCGGGGCCGCTGGTTTCGGGGGAGGTGGGGCGTTCGGCGGGGCTGGAGCAGGGCAATTCTAATTGTGGGTGTACGGGCTACCGTCGAATTTCAAACTATTCATGCAGTGGATGCGGCTCGGTGCTCGCGGCCGCATCCAGCACCGCATGGCCTCCCTGAACCAGCCGGCGCGTCAGCCAGATTTCTAGACACAATAGTCCGAGTACGGTCACCGCCAACAACTGCCATAACTCTGTCCGTGAATCGTCGGTGAACAAGCGGGCTTCCAACTCGTCGGGCGAGTCGAGGAAGCTGATCCGCCCTCCGGCGGAAAGTTGTTCAATCTCCGACGTCGACAGCGGAGTCAAGTCGGCTTCGCCCCGGTCGAAATTCACGACAAACCGTGCTGTCTCCGCCGCCGTTGCTCCGGTGCGGCTGCGGCGGGGTTGCTCCAGGGTGTAGACGCCCGGCTGCGCGGTGTCCTCAAACCGCACGACCGGCGGTTGTCCGGTAATCGGCGGCACCGCCGTCGTCCCGTCGGGCAACGTCACCCGAAAACCATCGTCCGCTGCCCCCTCAGTCAGCGCTTGTATCAGCGGATCGCCGACGTTGAGGTTGCGGGGCAGGGAATCGGCGGCCGATAGAAAGAACAACAACTCGTGCAGCAGCGCGACGTAGACCGACTTTGTGGGCATCGTGCTGCCGTCGGCATCCAAGGGAATGCTGAGCAAGGCGACCCGCCCACGCCCCGATCGCGTGATTGACAAAAACGGATCACCATTCGTGAATCGGGCCGGTATATCGGCGTTTTCGCGCGGTGTGATCTTCCAGTATGCGGAAAAACGAGCAGTGGTCAGTTCATCCCTCTCCGCTGGTCCAACCGTCCATGGAAACTGCGCTTGCGCCGCATCGATGCCAGCGGGGACTTCCGGTGTGCGGAATGTTTCCAATTCCCCCGGCAGCAAGTCGTCCAAGGTATCGCGATAGCTCGCCGGATCAACTTGCCGCCCCGGCGCGATCAAGGCGCCCCCGCCGTTGTTGACAAAACTTCGCAACTGGTCCGCTTGTTCGGCGGAAACGGTCGCGACGTTCGCCAACACAATCACGTCCGCGCGATCGATCGTGTTTTTGTCCAGACTTTGCGGAGAGACAACGCGGCTATGTATGAAACCGGATTGCTCACCGCCGCCTTCCAGTGCAGCGGCGGCGAAGAAGGTTTCACTCCGCGTGACGTCGAGGTGCGGATCACCGTCGACGAGAACTACGTTGAGCGGATCTGTGATTGCGACAGCGACGTCGGCGCGATTGTCTCCCGGCACGTCGTCATCATCGATGACGACGCTGAGCAGGTGCGAACCGGCCGCGGAAAACCGGTGTTCGAATTCGACGCCATACTCGCCGCCCGGTTCCAAGAGGGGAGACTTCACGGTCGCGTCCGCCAGCCGTTGGCCGTCGACTTCGAGATAGATATTGCATTCCCCCGGACCGTGCGGACTGTCATAGCGTAGGGTCGTCGCGACGCGAACAGGAAACCCAACTGCCGCCCGCTCCCGAGACGCCACAAGCCGCTCGAGGCTGAAGTTGTCTGGAACGTCTCCTTGTGTGAAGTCGAC
>CALFYU010000222.1 GCA_937952455.1 uncultured Planctomycetaceae bacterium | reverse complement strand
CGAGTCAGTGATGAAGGACTTGAGCATCTGCGAGACCTGACAAACGTCAGGGACCTGGAACTCTACAACACGCAAGTCAGCGACGCCGGGCTTGAACATCTTCGCGGGTTAACCAACCTAACGATTCTACACCTCGGCAATACCAACGTCAGCGATGCCGGGATTGAGCATCTGCGCCGGTTCAGCAGACTCGAAAAACTGTGGCTCGAAAACACCCGCGTCACCCGCACAGGAATCGGTCAACTTGGCAAAGCCCTGCCGTATTGCCACTTGATATGGACACCACCAGCGAATTAACGCCCCCCCATCACTGCATCCCCAGCGCCATCACAAACACCCCCAAAATCACCACCCACACCACCCCCAGCGCGTGCCAGAAGTACGTGCAGACGGTGATCCCCAGGTAGTATTCGTGGTCGTACCGCCCCATCAGCGCCCGGACGGTGACGTAACACATAAACAGCATCGCTACGCAAAAGTGCATCGCGTGCAGGCCGGCGACGACGATTAAGAAGGCGTTGGCATCTAAGGGCGCGGTGGCCGGTTGCTGGTTTTCGATCAGGCAATACAGCGCGTAACTTTGCGCTCCGCAAAACAACGTGCCGGCTAACGTCGCCTGTAGCAGCCGCCGACGGCAATCGCGCTGCCGTTCGCGGCGAATCGCGCGGAGCGCTGCCTGCAACGCCAGACTCCCCAGCGCCAAGAGGAGCGTGCTGGCATAGAGTGCCGCCGGAAACACGACCCGGCCGGGATGCGGCGTGGTGCCCACGAACGTGATCAACATCCACGCCAACCCGCCGGCCGTCAGACCCGCGCCGGTCACGAGGGCGGCAAATTGCAGCAAGAACCGCGCATCGGTACGGCGGGCCGCAGGGATTTTGGAAAGAGCCGGCATAGTCTGTTCGAGCCACGGATGTTGTTTCTCGGCCGCAGCGGATGCGATTCGCGCGCGCCGGGGTTATTATAGAACGTGCATCAAGCTAGGCGAAGGTCCCGGCGAGCGGCGGGTGTCAGCCCGCCGGTTTCGTTCGCTTAGCGAGAAACGTCTGCTACCACCTGGTTCCCATACTCCGTTTGGGAACGAGTAACATTTTTGCTATGCCGGTTTGTTATTGTGGGTCTATCGTCCTGCCTCGAAAGGTGCGTCGCGACGCACCCTACTTTCTGGGTGTTTATCGGAGGTTGTTGACATGATCGGTTTTTTCCCGCGCTGGTTTTGGCTGGTCGTCGGATTACTGGTTGCGCTGCCGACCGCCGGCGTGTTGGCGGCGAAACCTGCGCAGCCGAACATTCTATTCATCATGGCCGATGACCTGGGCTATGCGGGGCTGAGTTGTTACGGACAAGAAAAATACCGCACGCCGCGGATTGACCGTATGGCTCGCGAAGGGTTGCGGTTTACGCAAGCGTATGCCGGGTGCACGGTGTGTGCCTCGTCGCGGAGCGTATTGATGACCGGTCTGCACACCGGGCATACGCCCGTCCGGGGAAACACCGGCGGCATTCCATTGGCCGATGAGGATGTGACCGTCGCCGAAGTCCTGCGGGATGCTGGTTACCGCACCGCCTGCTTTGGAAAGTGGGGCCTGGGTGAACACGGCACGACCGGGATTCCCAACAAGCAAGGCTTCGACCGGTTCTTCGGCTACCTTCACCAAATCCACGCCCATTTTTACTATCCGAAATTCCTGTGGGACCGGGATGAGAAGTTTGTGCTTGAAGGCAACGACGGCTACAGCGGGCAGTATACGCACGACGTGATCGTCGATCGCGCCATGCAGTATCTCCGTGAACAAGAGGCGGGGGACCAGCCCTTTTTTCTTTACCTGCCGCTGACGATTCCGCACTACGAATTGCTGGTCCCCGAGGATTCTATGAGCGAGTTTCGCGGCAAGTTTCCCGAGACGCCGTACACCGGCCGGCGGGACAAGGTCGGTTATCCCGACGATTACGCTGCGCAGCCGCACCCCAAAGCGGCCACGGCGGCGATGATTACGCGGATGGACCGGGACGTGGGGCGGATTTTGGACCTGTTGGCCGAATTGAAGCTGGACGAGAACACGATCGTGTTTTTCACCAGCGACAACGGCGCCACGGGCGGGCCGTCGGACCCCGATTTTTTTAAGGCGTGCGGCCCGCTACGGGGGTACAAGCGCGATCTCTATGAGGGGGGAATCCGCGTGCCGATGATCGCCCGTTGGCCGGGACACATCGCGGCCGGCGGCGAAAGCGACTTGCCCTGGTATTTCGCGGACGTGATGCCCACGTTGTGCGAACTGGCGCACACCGAGCCGCCCAAGCCAACGGATGGCATTTCGATCGTGCCGGAACTGTTGGGAGAGAAAGCGGCGGGGCGCGCGCAACCGCAACATGACTATCTCTACTGGGAACACCAAATCCAACACGATCGAAACATGCAGGCGGTTCGTATGGGGGACTGGAAAGCCATCCGGTTCGATGCCGGCGAGCCGCTGGAACTGTACAACCTGCGGATGGATGTGGGCGAACAGCACAACGTTGCCGATGCGCACCCAAATGTCGTGCAGCGGATGGAGAAAATCATCGAATCGGCACACGAGGAACCGCGCCCCCAAATTGAGCCACAGCGACCGGCGGGCCGGCAATACCAGTAGGCCGCCGCAGGATTTTGCTACGCGTTACCGCGATAGCAAGACAAGTCAACGGATTTGTTGACCGCCGGTGCAAATTGCATTTCTGGTCTTGTTTACTTCGTCATCCCGTGCGTAGAATTTAGACAGTCGTAGACCTACGTGACGGGCACCCGAATTGGTGCGAACGCCGTGGTCACCTAGGCAGCTTCTGCCGACGACGCGCGGGCCAATTTTGGACAATCGATGCGAGTTGGCGGATGCACGACGCAAGATGAACTAACCGAGTCACTCACTTTTGCGAAAGGTGTTGGGGATGGCGTACGTCGAAGCAGGTGACATCCAGGAAATCCTCGACTCGCTCCAAATCCGGGCAGCGGAACTTGCACGTCGGACGCACGTGAGCCGGTCTTACCTCAGCCACTTGCTGAGCGGACGCAAATCGAATCCGAGTAAACTTTGGGCACTGCAAGTTCTTCAGCTTTGTCGCGAGGAGCGTCTCCAGGAAATCGCGGACCGCATCCAGCAACGGGTTGAGCCGAACAAATCCGAAAGCTGACGATGCAACGCGACGGTATTTACTGCACGGTGTTCCGCACGCCTCGCAGCGGACGCCTTGCGGAATCGGCACCGAGAGTCCGCCCCTCGATCGGCGTTGACTCACCTAAGGTAATCGCTCGGCTGCCAGAAACGTCAACTCCCGATGTTATTTCAGCGGATGCAGTCCGCGCAATCGACGATTCTCGTTGACGTGAGCCAGCGCCCGCGACTCGCGCTTTAAGAACTTGATCAACTGCGACACCGTGCAGCCCAGTTTGTCGCTCGCACTCTTCGGGTTGAATTCATGGGCGGCAAGCCAGTCCAGCGCTTCGGCCAGAAGCGCTGGAAAGTCATCGTGTGCCGGGTTGACGTGAATGCGCCCATCGCGAATCCGTGACGTCCAGAGCGCGCTGACCTCGTCGCGAGACGACTTTTCAGAGCGCGTCTCGATTGCCAGATTGATCCGCAGACGCACCAGGGCGACTTTTTGATTTTCGGCTTGGCTGCGCCGCTCCGAAGCTTCGCCGCGAATGCCGGTCGGCTGGTGCTGGATGACGATCGCCGTCTCGACCTTGTTGCGGTGTTGTCCCCCCGGCCCGCTGCCGCGGGTTCGCGTGACGCGGCATTGCGCCAATAAATCCGCGGGCGCCAAGGCGGCGGGATGCACGACTTCGCTGATGTTGCGGTCAGTGTTCATCGACCGTCACGTCGACCGATTCAATCAGAAATCCGGCCCGGTCAACGGCCTCGGCCGTCGACGCCAAACGCAAATAACTCAGCGCATCGCTCTCGCCGTTTCGTAGCGACAATTTCTCCGCTGGTCGCCCGTCGACCGTGATGTCGCACGTGCGTTGGTCCAGATTCCACGAGAAAACCAGCGTGTGCCATTTGTCATCGGCGGACAGTCCGTCAAACGGTAGCGGCAAGATGTAAGCGGCCAATTCGTCCGTGACAGGATCGCCCGGCGGAATGAACCGGTCGGCCAGTGCGATGCGGCCTCCCTCGAATCCGGGCTGCAATTTGATCCGCAGCGTCAGACGTCCGCTGCGCCCGGCGGGGTAATTCCAGACCGCCTCATCAGCCGGTTTCTCATCCGGCCTCCGCACGTGCAAAACTTTCCGGCCGGGTTCCTCGGGATGATCGATCAGTTCCGGTCCGGCGGTTCGATCGCGCCAATATCGTTCGACGGCACCAAACGGCTTGAACGTGCACCAGAGGTCCAAACCGGCAGAGAAATCGTCCGCATGCGTCTTGGCGGTCAGCCAATCGGGATCGACCCGCACCAGCGCCGTCCGCCCGCCCCCTTGCCCGGTCGCCAACACAATCTTGCCGTCGGCTGTCTCGGCCGTGAAGGGGTAGGCCGTACCGCGGTCCCCTTGTTTGGGGGGCGACTCGTTGCGGAGCGGATCGCGGACCACTTCGCGAAAGCCCTGCCAGGTTTGCCCTTCGTCGTCTGAGATCGCCGCGTGCAGCGCATCGCGCGTCGTATAAATCGGGGCTCGATCAACGCGCGAAGGGTTTTCGCAATTGTTCCAGAAAACGACGATCCGCCCGTCTTTTAGCCGCAACAGGCTCGCCGGTGAATTGGATGCGCGAAACTGCGAGGCGACGGCCGGACTCCACTCGGCCCCGTCCGGCGAAAACGATTCGTACATGAAGCCGGTTTGACTCCGCATCAGCATCCACGCGCGACCGTCCTTGAGGGGCAGGATCACCGGCTCGCAGGCGCCGTAGTTGCTGCCGATATAATCCGGCACGCAAGGGGCCGTTAACTCGGCCGGCGACAGCGTCCAAGTTTTTCCGCCGTCGTCGGAATAGTTGGTTGTGACCACATGGCTGCCGGTGGGCGGCGCCGATTTTCGCCCCGGCACCCAATACTGTTGCGGCAGCACAATTCGCCCGCTGGGCAATTGCGTCACACCGTTTAAGGCGCCGACGTATCCGGCAAAGATGCGTTGCGGTTCGCTCCACTGGCTGCGTTCGTTCGTGGTACGGCAATGCCAAATGTCGATGAAATAGTCCGCCGTCGGCCGCCGCCCCGCGCCGCGTCGGACGGTGAGAAACGCATGCAATTCGCCGTCACGGTCAACCAGCGTGAGCGGAATCCCGGATCCCGGTTTGGTGAACGGAAACTCCTCGCGCGGTGCGCTCCACGTCTCGCCGCCGTCCGTGGAACGAATCGAGACGCACCCTTTGCCCCGCTGTAGATACAGTATCGACAGCGAACCGTCGGGCAACTGAAAGATGTTCTTGCTGGGCGGGGAGGCGTCTAACAGTTGCGGCGGGACAGGGTCATCCGCCTGAATGGCCGAAGCAACTGCCAGCCAACACACCGCGAGAACGATGGCCCTGAATTTCAGCGAATGCGTCATCGAGTGGTTCCAGCTACGGGTTTTCGGAATAAATCATCATCGATGTCGAGTCGATTGTACGCGATTTGGCCCCAGATTTCTCGGTCGTCGCAGCGGCCGCTCTTAGTTCCCGCTGCTTGCATTTCTCGGCAGCTTCTCACCAGAATGAAACTTGTCCCACCGACAACGCCTTCCTCCCGAACATCGAATCCCCACAGGACCTGCCATGACGATACGTGACCCATTCAGCCAATTTGTCATTTTGGCGATCTGCCTGAGCGGCATGGTAGTCTCGTCCGCGGTGCTGGGCGACGAGGAGGACTACATTTTTACGCCGCCGGGCTTTGATGAACCGGGTGTCCCGGTGACGTTGGACGACGAGAACGCGGCGCGGTTGAAGATCACGGTCATCGACACAGAAACTGGCGAACCGACCCCCTGCCGCATCAACATGGTCGGGCCGGACGGCAACTATTATCAACCTGCTCAGAACTACCTCACACCGTTTGCCCTCACCGGCGTCTGGCCGAAAACGGGCAAGGGGAACCGGCAAGGCAAAGCGCCGTATCGGTACTTCGGGCGGTTCTTCTATTCCTGGGGTGAAGCGGACGTCGCTGTGCCGGCAGGAAACACGCGTATCGAGGTGTGGAAGGGCTTTGAGTACCGTCCGGTTGTGCTCGACAAAAATCTTGCCGCCGGGACTACGGAATCGGTGACGCTCAAACTCGACCGCACGTTGAAGATGCCCGAGGCGGGTTATTACGCCGGCGATCCGCACATTCACATCACCCGCGGCGATGCGCGCGATGAGGATTTGATCCTCGACCTGATGGAAGCCGAAGGCATCCGTTACGGCACGATCCTGGCTTACAACGAACCGGCCGGACCGTATTTGGCCGTGATGAAAACGATGGACATGCCGCAATACCGCGGGCTCGGCCGCAATTCGCTCCGTTCGCGCAACGGGCATCACATCGTCTCCGGCCAAGAATACCGCAGTCGCACGTTCGGGCATCTGAATCTGTTTCAGCGGAATAATTTGACGCTCGGTGGACAATCGCTCGATCTCGACGACGGTCCGCCCTACGGCATGATCGGCCGCGATACGAAAGAACAGGGGGGATTCGCCTTCTATGCCCACGGCGGCTACGCGCAGGCCATATATGCCGACTTGCTGCAGGGTGACGTCGACGGCGTAGAGCTACTGCAATTCGGCGTCTATCGCGGCATCGGGTTGGAAGACTGGTATGGCGTGCTGAATATCGGGTACCGCTTTCCGGCCACCGGCGCCTGCGACTTTCCCGCCTGCCGCAAGTTGGGAGACTGCAAGACCTACATCTACCACGACGGCGAACCGACGTTCGACCAGTGGCTGCAAGCGGCTCGGGAGGGGCGGAGTTTCGTCACTACTGGTCCGATGCTCGAATTCGAGATCGACGGGCACCGGCCGGGCGACGTGATCAATGTTTCCGGTGGTGGGGGAAAGAATTTTACGGCGACCGTAAATATCAGCTCCGAAGTCGCGCCGGTCACTCATCTGCAATTGATCATCAACGGCCGTGTGGTCCACGAGGAACAGGTCTCGCCGCCTATTTTTCACAAGACTTATCATTGGAAGCCGGAATTCAGCCTTGGGGGTCCGGCCTGGGTCGCCGTGCGGGCGTTTTCAACATCTCCCGCGGGCCACCCGGACGCCGAAGCCCACACCAATCCGATCTACGTCGATTTCGACGGCAAGCGGCCGTATGACCAAGCGTCGCTGGACGGTATCTTGGCCAAGCTGGACGGGCAAATCGCCGTCCAAAAAAAGCGGGACTTCAAAAACAAGGCCGAAATTCTCGCCTACTACGAGCGCTCTCGCGACATTCTGGTCAAGATTCGCGAGTTAGGCGGCATCCCCGCCGGAAAGTCGCCTTACGACATTGCCCGCGAGGACCTGCCGAAACTGCACGACCCCGGTGCGCGGGCGCATACCGAAGCGGAGCTTAAAGAGTTCCTGAAACCGGTGCCGCCCAAAACGCCGAGCGATGCGCTCAAGACGTTTGAAACCATTGACGGCTTTGAGATGCAACTGGTGGCGCACGAGCCGCTGGTTTACGACCCCATCGCTGCTGCGTTCGACGAAGACGGCAATTTGTATGTCTGCGAAATGCGGGACTATCCCTACTTCCCGCAGCCGGGCGACAAACCGATCGGGACGCTGCGCCTACTGCGCGACACCGACGGCGACGGCGTGTTCGACGACAGCCACGTCTTCGCCGATGAACTGTTGTGGGCCGGGGGCGTCGTTCCCTGGAAGGGGGGCGTGTTCGTCGCTGCCCCGCCCGACATCTGGTACATGAAGGACACCGATGGCGACCATCGCGCCGACGTTCGCCGCAAGGTGTTCACCGGGTTCGGTACGAAAAACCAACAGGCTATGCTGAACAACCTGACGTTCGGTTTGGACCACAAGATCTACGGGGCGACCGCCGGCAACGGCGGACAAATTCGGCCGGGCGATCAACCCGATGCGGAACCGATTTCGGTTGACGGCCGCGATTTTCGCTTTGATCCGGTGACGGAGACGTTTGAGTCGATCACCGGGACGATTCAATTCGGCAACACGTTCGACGATTGGGGGAACCGGTTTGTTTGTAGCGAATCCCAGCCGCTACGGCATCCCGTGCTGCCGCAGCAGTATTTGGCGCGCAACCCCTACCTGCCGGTGCCCGGCGCAATCGATAACATCGCCGGCGGCTCGGTGCCGATTTTTCGCATCAGCCCCATCGAGCGTTGGCGACATATCCGTTCCAGCCGCCGCATCGCACACGGTGAACGGGACGCCAGCTCCGCCGGCGCCAGCCATCACGTGGTCGACGCCGCGGCCGGCATCACCGTCTATCGCGGGGGTGCTTATCCGCCGCAGTTTTACGGCGACGTGTTCGTGGGCGATGCGCAAAACAATCTGGTCCACCGTCGCCGGCTAACGCCGCACGGTGTGACGTTCACTTCTGAGCGGATTGATGATCAAACGGAATTCGTCCGCTCCAGCGACAACTGGTTCCGTCCGGTGAATTTCGTCAACGCCCCCGATGGGACGCTGTATGTACTCGATATGAGCCGCGAAATCTTGGAATCGATCCACATTCCCAACGACGTCGTGAAATTCTTGGACCTCAAGAGCGGCCGCGAACATGGGCGAATCTATCGCATTGCCCCGCAGGGATTTCAATCACCGCCGCCGCCGAAATTGTCCACGGCAACCGGCGACGAATTGGTGGCTGCGCTGTCCAGTCCGCACGGCTGGTGGCGCGATACGGCACACCGGCTGATTTTTGAGCGGCAGGACAAATCGCTGATCGAGCCGCTCCGCCAATTATTGCGCACAGGAGAACAACCGACCGCGCGGCTGCACGCGTTGTGGTCGTTGGACGGACTGGATGCGCTTGCCGACACCGATCTGTTGGCGGCGATGGACGATCCCGATGCGCATCTTCGCGAGCATGCGATCCGGCTCGCGGAGTCCCGGCTGGATCAGTCACCGGAATTACTGGCGCGGGTCATCGGCTTTGCCGAGTCTCCCGAGAAGCGGTTGCGGTTTCAGACCGCGTTTTCGCTTGGCGAATCGAAAGACCCGCGGGCAGTTGAGGCGTTGCTGAGGATCGCCAAACAAGACGGCGACGACATCTGGATGCGGACGGCCGTACTCAGTTCGATCGCCGACTTCGCCGATGAGATGTTGATTCAAATGTTTGATGAGAGAGATTTTTTCCAGAGCGATGCCGGGCAATTGTTCTCCGATCAGTTGGCTTTGGTCGTGGGTGTACAAAATGACCCCGCCGCCGTGAACCGCGTCTTGCAATCCCTGGCCACGCACCCGCGAACATCCGACGCCGCCGTACAGCGCCGATTGCTGGTCGCGCTGGGCGAAGGCCTGTCGCGCGGCGGAACGCACTACGACGTCGACGCCGAGAGGCCCGCGAAAGCGATGCGCTTGTTAAGGACACATCTTCAGCAGGCGACTTCCGGGGCCCTTGATGAGAACGCGACACCGCAGGAGCGCGCCGACGCGATTCGCTTTTTGGGCGTCGTGGAATTGACGCATGTCGTCGATCCGCTTGACCAACTTCTCAATAGCCGCGAACCGCTGGAAGTGCAATCCGCCGCGCTGGACGCGTTGGCTGGCCATCCCCAGCCGCGCGTGGCGGAGATTCTGTTGGAGAAGTACCGACAGTTTCCGCCTCAATTGCGGGCGACCGCGGCACGGACATTATTGTCCCGCCCGGCTTGGACGCTCGCGTTTTTGAAAGCCGCTCACGAGGGAGAGATCTCGGCCGCACAAGTCGACGCCGTGCAGCGCGAATTGCTCTCGAAACATCGTGATCCTGAAAGTCGCATGTTGGCGGAGCAACTATTTGATCAATCGGCTGAGACCTCACGCGGAGCGGTCGTCGCCTCGTATGCGGCAGCGCTGAAACTAGCCGGCCGCGCCGAAGAAGGTGCGAAAGTTTTCAAGCAACAGTGCACGACGTGCCATCGCATCGGCGAGGAAGGATTTGCCATCGGTCCCGATTTGACGTCCACAGCGGCAAAGGATCCGCAGGCGCTGTTGACGCACATCTTTGATCCCAACCGATACGTGCTTCCCAACTACGAACAATACACGATCTTCGACACCGCCGGGCGTATTCACACCGGTATGATCGCCGCACAGACCGCGACCAGCATCACCCTCAAGCGCGAGAAAAATGAGACCGAAACGATTCTCCGCGGTAATATCGAAGAGATGGCCTCAACCGGAAAATCGCTGATGCCCGAAGGTCTGGAGAAGGCCCTCACGCACCAGAACGTGGCGGACCTAATCGCCTTTTTACAATCGGTGCAAGGAAACACCGCCGGCGATCCCAACCGCCCGCTGGACATCGGCACGGAGCCGGGACTTGTCGAGCCGACGAAATAGCCGTGCGCCGCGCCGACAGGTTGCGGCGCCGCTGTATTACCCTTGGCGGGCCAAGTGCGACGGCGCTCCGTCCCGAGTCATGGGCGGGCGCCCTGGACAGCTTGTCCGCAAACGCCGTCCTGCGTTGTGTTGTCGATGCTTCAGAACGCCCTAGGTTCTACGCGCTGCTGGATCAGGTCTTCTGGGGCAGTTTCCTTTTACTGCCTTCTGCACTAAGCCGTGCGCGCCGGCGATCTGCGGCGATCAATAAGCGCCGGGCGGATAGCAGGGAGCTTTGGTGTTATCCAGACTGCCCTCGCCGCCGGGTCCGCACCATGAGCCGCGCCAGCCGTGCAGCGGACCGTCGGGATAGTCCCCTTCCCAGCGATAGGAGCACAACACCTTCACCAGCGCGCAGGTTTCGCGGCAGATGCCGCCCACGACGCTGGTCAAACCACAATGCACGTCCTGACCAAAATCGTCGTCATAACAGGCGGACCCGCTGACGCGAAAGTTGTCCTCGTAGTACGCGCCGTAGGAATCGGTATGCGTGCCGTAAGAATCGGTGGTATACGACTCGCCCTGCGCGCGGACGACATCCTCGTCCACATTGCAGCCGGTTTGGCACGTCTGGCAACCGCACAGAGATGCCGTAACAATCGCGGCAATAGCGGCTTGCAACTTCCATGTCATGGCGGAACTCCCCCTGTCGGCAACCGAACGCTGGTTTGAATAATAGACTCCCTGACGTTGATCGTTATCGGCATTCCGCCTGTAGGGCCTAAAGCGATTGCCGGGGTATTCTCGGTAATATAGGCGGCGCTAGAAGGCGTGAGACTTGAGGGGACAGGCTTGAGGACGAAAAGAAGTAGTGAGTGGCCGGTGGCCAGTGGCCAGAAGGAAGGAGGCAGTATGCAGATGGCAGGATGCAGAAATGAAGTGGCGGGATATGAGTTGGGCATTATTGTGCCAGCCTCAAGCTGGTCCCCTCAGGCCTCAAGCCTTCTTTCCTGAAGTCTAAAGCCTAAGGCCTACAGCCTCGTTTCAGGCCTCACGCCTCCTCTTGACACATTTCCCCATCCCGCGTAGAACGCCGGTCCAATTGAGATACGTCTGCGCGAAGGCGGCTATCTCAGAACTTTCTACTCGCAAGGATGCGTGATCGATGACCGCTCTTACTGCCGTCCCTCCTGCGACCCGGCTGGATCCCAAAACCGACCAATACGGCTCCTACGTCTCACAAGACGCGGGGATCGTGATCGGTTGTTGTTCGCGGAGCGGATCCTCGCTGTTTCGCGTGATGCTCGACAGCCATCCGAAGTTTGCCGTCGGGCAAGGTTCGCGGATTTTTGTGGAGACCCCCGACCCCCAGCGGCTGGTGAATAACTTCGGCGTCACCCGGGAGTACGTCGACGAACTGTTGGCGACGTCGCAGGACCAGGCCCACTTCATCGAACGCTTCATGCGCGGTCTCGCCGAGCGGGAGAACAAACCGATTTGGGGGGACAAAGCCCCGCCCAATATCTATTACATTCCCTACATCTTTGAGCATTTCCCCAACGCGCGGTTCATCCACATTATCCGCGACGGTCGGGACGTCGTCTGTTCACTGCGGACGCACCCGAAATTCAAGTACGAAAACGGCCGCACGATCGAACTGAACACCTGGAAGCCGATCGAGAACTGTATCACCTCGTGGGTGAATTACACCAAAAAAGGCCTCGCCGCCCGCGGAAATCCTGGCTACTACGAAGTGCACTACGAAGACCTCGTCACCGCACCCGAGAAAACGATGCGGGAAGTCATAGCCTTCCTGGGCGAAGCATGGGACGATAGCGTGCTGCGCTACCACGAACTGCAAAGCACGACCCGCGATTTCACCGCCATGCCGGTCTCGGCCGACGCCGTCGAACCGATCTCCCACAAAGCCCTCGCCCGCTGGCAGCGCGACATGACCGACGAAGACAAAGCGATCTTCAAAGAACGGGCGGGTGACCTATTGATCGAACTCGGCTACGCGACGGATCACGATTGGTAGGGTTTTTTTAGCCACGGATGGACACGGATTAAACACGGACGAAAAGCTCCGTTGCCTGCAAAGTCCAATGGCTTGACAAAAAACACTTCTAAAACGATGTGCTTATTTAATCACTCGGCCGAGACGATTGCGGAACGTTGTTTTCATTTTTATCCGTGCTGTTCCGTGTTAATCCGTGGCTAAGATTTTCTCCGCTTTCCAAAGGGGACTCGACACGCCGTGTTTTCTCCACTGCTCAATCGTCTGAAACATGCCAAGTCGTTTCTGGCCGGCCAGCGCGGGCCCAAGCGACACCCGCATTTCGTCGTAATCACCATCGACAACGAGGCCCGCCGCGAACGCAGTCCGGAAGCGCCGGTCGACCGGTTGTTTTGGGGCCGCTACCAGGGACGCGAATACGGCATTCCCATGATCATGGACATGGCCGACGCGTTTGGGTACCCGGCGATTTTTTTCACAGATACGCTCACGGTGCGGTCTTATGGGAAAGAGCCGATTCGCGAAGTCTGCCAGGAAGTCCTCCGCCGCGGACATGACTGCGCCCTGCACTCGCATCCGGAATTACACATTCCCGATTACCAGGACCGTTTCGACTACTACTGGACCGATGCGGGAGTGCGGAGTTGGTTGGGCGAGGCGGCCGATTATTTGGAGGAATTCACCGGACAACCGACGCGGGCGTATCGCGCCGGCGGTTATCGCGTCTCTCCCGCTTCGTTTCGCGCCATGCGGGATATCGGCATCGAGGCCGATTTCTCATCGCTGCTGGGACACAAGCAATGCATGATTGACGCGTCGTATTGCAACAATGCCGTCCGCAAGTACGACGGCGTCTATGAAATCCCCGTTTCGGTCTACCACGACGTCAAAGGCACGCCCCGAAAACTGGACGTCAACTGGCGCACCCCGGAGACGTTCCGCTGGTATCTGCAGGAAGCGATGGCGGCCGGCGTGTTATGTACGACGATCTTTCTGCACTCCTGGTCCTTCCTCAAATTCGACGCGACCTGGCTGGAAGCGACCGAAGCGGTCGGCGTCGATGAGCAGGCGATCGCCAATTTCCAAGGCATGCTCGAAGCGGTCCGCGACACCCCCGGCACGAAGGTGGTCACCTCGCTGGAACTGATCGACTACTTAAGAGCCCACCCCGACGCGCTCGACGGCCCGGATACGATTCCCACCCAACTCCCCGCCGCCGCCTAATCACAGGGCGCGTCGCGACGCACCTTGCTTACCTAGGACGCACGACGGCCGATTCAGAAATCACTAAGCGATCGTGATTTGCTCAACTTAAAAAACTCGCGCAAAGACGCCAAGACGCAGAGAAAAGGGCTTGAATCAACACGCACGTCCCTTAGCAAGGTTTGCGGCTTTGCGTGAGGTCTTACTTGATTGTTGAGGGTCGATCATATCTTTGGTGCAGTGTGCGTCGTGTCGTACGTTTGGGCATCAGGACGAAGGAATTCTCCCCGCAAGAATACCTGTGCAACGCTACACAACGACTCACGTTAAGCCTCTTATTCTTCTCTGCGTCTTTGCGCGAGACTTCTTTTGATGCAGCCCGGCCAAGGCCTTAGGTTTAGGCACATTTTTTGCGTGTAAGACGTGTTGATTGTCGTTTTC
>CALFYU010000221.1 GCA_937952455.1 uncultured Planctomycetaceae bacterium | reverse complement strand
ACCATGAAGAAGCACAGCCGGCGACGGTTCCGCAGCCGTACCAAGCGGCACCGGGTCAATACCCCCCGCAACAGCAGTACGCCCAACAACCGCAGCGGGGTCCGCAAACGTCACAACCCTATGCGGCGCAACCGCGTCGGACACCGAATGTGGCCGCCGCCCCGTCGCAACAGCAGCCTTACCGCTTGATTCCTCCGCCGCCGCAAACGACGCCCGTGGCCAAACCGCGACCGTTCCCCGGCATACCGAACGTTGCCGCACGCGAATTAGACGACGAGGATGACGACGAAGACGAAATTGAAAATGACACGAACTACGTCTTCGAAGACGAGTTGCCGACGTTGGCCGAAACGCCGGCTGCTGAGCAAACCGTCGAACAGCCCCAAGCAGAAATCGATCCGTTCGCCGAGCTTGAGCTTCCCGAACTGGCCGACGTGAAGGTCAGCGAGGAGCCCGTTTCGACGAACGACGAAGGATTCCGCCCGACGCAGGAACCGGAATTCAAAGAACCGATCGTCACCACCGAAGAGCCGCAAGTGGCTGAAGACGACTCGACGTCCCCCTATAGCGGCAAGACGTTGGACGGCGAAGAGCCGGATTTGCCCAAGTTGCAGCCGGTGCCCCAGCGGAACAACTACTTCAATATGGACCAGCTGACGGCCGACGTCGACAGTGAGACGCTCCGGCGTGAGAAACGGCGTCTGCTGCTCTTGTCGCGCCCCGAGCGATCCGGTCTGAAAGGCTTCTGCCCCGTAACGCTGAAAAACGACCGAGACTTGGTCGACGCCAAGCCGGAGTTCCAGGTGGAATACAATGCGAAGGTCTACCAACTCAGCTCGGCGGAAGCGATGGAGGAATTCTCGCGTGCTCCCGGCGAGTACGCCCCGGCCAAAGGGGGCATCGACATGGTGAAATATTCCCTGGGTGCCGGCGAAGTGGAAGGGACATTGGAGTTTGCGGCTTGGTACCGCGGCCGATTGTACCTGTTCTCGTCCGCTGTGACGTATGACGCCTTTATGCGGCAGCCAAATAAGTTTGCCGACCAGCCTGAAAAGGTGGACGAGCAACCGGCCGAGCCGGAAATCGAGCAAGAACCGCAAACCGAGCAAGAATAGTCGCCGGTTCACCCGGTATCAAAAGTGACTTCTCCTCGATAGGCATCTTCGCGGACTCACCAGTTCGCGGAGATGCTTTTTTGCGTCTTTGCGGTTTTCAGCGTAGTCCTAGTTGCGGCACAGCAATTTCGTCTTCTGGCAGTGCCGTGCGGCAATGTGAAAATTCGTTCAGGTGCAGCGGCAAATCGGGCCGGTGGACTTGCGATCCGTCGGCCGGACAGGTCATGATAGTACAGGTGGCCGGGACGATCCTCGCGTGACGTTCCCCGCCCAAAAACGACCCACAAAACGTACCCTCCCGATGGCGCAACCGGATGTTTCCATAAAGTTTGGAGACGTCCCCACACCTGCGATTCGGCGTTCGACAATTTTCCTCCACTTGCACCGTTATTTCGAGAATGGCCGTCACGTCGTGCGGTCGATGTTCACGGGCAATTCCCGCAGATCGGTCAAGGAATCTCAGCATGTCAGACGACGCTCCTTCCACCTACCCTCTTGATATTCCCGATGCGGGCCAGCCTGAGCCGGCAGCGCCTGTGTCTCCGCCAAAAGTTTCCGTCGAACCGCGGCGCAACTTTTTGACGAAGTTTCTGGCCGTTGTGATCGGCGGGATCGTCGGACTGGTCCCGTTGGCGACCGGCGTGGCCGTCTTTCTCGACCCCCTGCGAACGCGTAAGAAGAAGGGGGGCGGTGGCGATGACGGATTCATTAAAGTGGCCACGTTGGAGGAATTGCCCACCGGCAAGCCGCCGCAGCGGTTCGCGGTGATTGATGATCGCGTCGATGCTTGGAACATGTTTCCGCAGGAACCGGTCGGGGCGGTCTATCTGTCGCGGTCGGCCGATGACGACGTGCAGGCGCTGTGTGTGATCTGCCCACACGCCGGATGCTCGGTCGATTTCGATCCCTCGCGAAATGTCTTTCAATGCCCTTGCCACAACAGTTCCTTCAAGCTGTCCGGTGAGATCCACAACGAGGATAGTCCGGCCGCACGGGGGATGGACACATTGGAAGTGGAAATCAAAAACGACAATGAAGTCTGGGTCAAATATCAACAATTTCGCCCCGGCACAGCGGAGAAAATAGCCGAAGCATGAACGCATTGGCCAACTGGTTTGACGATCGCACGGGATACCGCGCCTATCTTCACGAGACGCTTTACGAACGAATTCCCGGCGGGGCGCGGTGGCGCTATGTGTGGGGCAGCACGCTGGTTTTCACCTTTGTGGTGCAAATGATCACCGGCTTGTTTCTGTGGATGTCCTACAGCCCCAGTTCCCAGACCGCCTGGGAAAGCGTGTATTACATCCAGTACGAAATGCAATTCGGTTGGCTGCTTCGCGGGCTGCATCATTTCACCGCCCAGGCGATGATTGTGCTGTTGGCTCTGCACTTCATGCAGATCGTGATCGATGGCGCCTACAAAGCACCGCGGGAAGTCAATTTCTGGCTTGGGCTGATTTTGATGCAAATCGTGCTGGGCTTGTCGCTGACCGGCTATTTGCTCCCCTGGGACCAAAAGGGTTACTGGGCGACTCAGGTCGCCACCAAGCTATCGACGATGGTCCCGGTCATCGGCCCCCAGATTCAGCGGCTGGTTGTCGGCGGGCCGAATTACGGACATCACACGCTCACGCGGTTTTTCGCGCTGCATGCCGGCGTACTGCCGACGTTGCTGATTGGCCTGTTGGGGTTGCACCTCTACGTGTTTCGCCGTCACGGCATCACCGCCAAGGATCCCAATCGCGCACCCGAAACGACGTTTTGGCCGGATCAGGTACTCCGGGACGCCGTCGCCTGCCTGGGCGTGCTGACGGTCGTGTTGCTGTTGATTTTCTGGAAGGCTCCACAGTACTCCGGCGAATTGTCGCAACTCGCCGCCGACGGCCGGTTGGGCGACGTATTCGGGGCCGAACTGGGAGCACCGGCCGATCCCACAGAGCCGTATGCGGCGGCGCGGCCCGAGTGGTATTTTCTGTTCCTATTTCAGTTCCTGAAGTTCTTCAAAGGCGAATACGAAGTTTATGGCGCGATCTATATCCCCGGCGGCGTGATGCTGTTCATGTTTTTGATGCCGTTCATCGGGCGTTGGAAGCTGGGCCACCGCTTCAATCTCGCCTACATGGGCGTCCTGATCTTGGGAGCCGCAGCGCTGACCTGGATGGCTGTCGAAGAGGACCGTACCAAGGACGAGTACAAAGCAGCCGTCGCGGACGCGCACATGAAATCCGAACGGATTCGCGAGTTGATTCAAGGCCGGCAGGGGGTCGGCTACGACGGCGCCGTGGCGCTCTTGCGGAGCGATCCTAAGACGCACGGCCCGCATTTGTTCGCCGTCAAGTGCGCCTCGTGCCATCGATATAACGGACACAACGGCATGGACGTCGTCGTCGAAGACCCAGCGACCGCTTCGGACCTGGGGAATTTCGGCACGCGGGAATGGGTCCGAGGCTTCATTACCGATCCGGCCGGCGAAGACTATTTCGGAGCCACGGCCGAAGGCAGCTACAACGGCGAACCGTTGGGGGAACGATTCACCGAAGGGGAAATGGCCTTCTGGGCGGAGGAGAACATCGGCAATATGACGAAGCGGGAGATCGATGCGGTGGTGGAATTCCTAATCGCCCAAAGCGGACGGGAATTCGCGCCGCCGATCGATGAGGAATTGGTCGCTGAAGGCCGCGACTTCTTCGAAAACGGCACTGACAGCGCGCAAGGCTGTATCGATTGCCACGCCGTCACGCCGCTCGGCGAAGAGGAACAACTCGGCGAAACCGGCCTCGCCCCGCGTTTGACCGGATATGCTTCGGAAGCATGGCTCCGCGATTTCATCGGTCATCCCGGCGCCGAACACAACTACGGCGAACGCAACGCCATGCCGGAGTTTGGCGACCAATTGTCGGAACAGCAATTGGACCTCCTTGCCCGGTTTTTGACCAAGAACTGGTACGAACCACCGACGGAGACCACCGAGGTGGTTGTCGAGGAATAGGATTGGGCGACGGATGTCTTCGGCATCAACTAGCAACCCCGTCCAGTGCGGTTTTTAGCCCTGCAACGCCCAGCGCCGGTGCCGCACAAGTCCCCTGTTCGCAAAGATAAACCGTTGCTTCGTCTTCAATGGCCGACTTGCCTTCGACTAATGGGGCGAGCATCGGCGATGGCGATGCAGCGGCGGATGTTCTCACGACCACCTTGTTCGGCAGGAATCGCGAAACCAATTCGCGCAAGACTGCGTCTCCTGCCTCTGCATGGCCGCCGTCGACCAAGACGATTTCACGCGTGGGACCGATCAGAAAATCGACGGCCAACAGCGCTTGTCCGGCGGCAGACGGGTGTCGTTCCATCACGCCCGACAGCATCCGCAGTGTCCCGACGGCAATCTCTTCCAGATCACGGCGGCCCGTCAACCGTGCCAGCTTCAATAACGCCGTCGCCGCCATGCTGTTCCCCGACGGCGTCGCTGAGTCCTGCAGGTCCTTTTGCCGCGTGATCAATTGTTCGTGGTCGTGGCTGGTGTAATAAAAGCCCCCTTGCTCAGGCTCGTGAAACTGGTCGATCATGATCTTCTCCAACTCGACGGCTGCTTCCAGATACCTCACTTCAAAATTGGCTTGATACAACTCCACCAGCCCGTCGATCAGGCAGGAGTAGTCGTCGAGATAGGCATTAAACCGCGCGCGGCCATCTTTGTAGCTGTGCAGTAGCCGGCCCGATTCGTTGCGCATTTCTTGCAAAAGAAAATCCGCCGCGGCCGTCGCGGCGGCGACGTAACGCGGTTCGTGCAGGACCCGTCCCGCTTGGGCCATGGCCGCGATCATCAGACCATTCCAGGCCACGAGCACCTTGTCGTCGCGTGCGGGGGCGATCCGTTTCGCGCGAACTTCAAACAATGTCTTCCGGCAAGCGGCCAGTTTGTCGCGCAACTCCTGCGGGTCGATCCCCAAGGCCGCAGCCGCTTCTCCGTGCGGGCGGGGGCGATTGAGAATTGTGTGCCCTTCCCAGTTGCCGCGGGGGGTGACATCGTAGTAACTACAAAACAGCCGCGCGTCCTCTTCGCCCAGCAGGTCGACGATCTCCTGCTCTGACCAGACGAAAAACTTCCCCTCTACCCCTTCGCTGTCGGCGTCCTGCGTGCTGTAAAATCCGCCTTGCGGCTGCGTCATTTCGTTGAGGACGTAGTCGAGCGTTTCACGCACGATGCGGGCATAATCTTCATCGCCCGTGGCCTGGTACGCCTCGACATAACTGCTGGCCAACAGCGCGTTGTCGTATAGCATCTTTTCGAAGTGCGGCACCAGCCAGCGGTGGTCGGTGGAGTAACGGTGAAACCCGCCGCCGAGCTGGTCGTAGATTCCGCCGGCCGCCATTTTATCGAGTGTCAATTTCACCACGTCCAACGCTTCATCGCTTTGGAACCGTTGCCAACACCGCAGCAGCAGGCGGATGTCCATGGGATGCGGAAACTTGGGAGCCGCACCGAATCCGCCGTAGGTCCGGTCACTGCTGCGCAAGAGAGCCTGCATCGCTTTCCGCAGCGTAGCATCGTCAACGCCAGTCTCCGTCGCGACCGGGGGGACCATGTCGCTGATTGCCGCCGTCAGTTTCTCGGCGCTGTCCAACAACTCATCGCGCTGCTGCTGCCAGATTTCGCTCACCCGCAGGAGGACATCGGGAAATCCGGGCATGCCCATGCGGGCCTCGGGCGGAAAATAAGTGCCGCCGTAAAACGGTCTCAGATCGGGCGTCAGAAAAACCGACATCGGCC
>CALFYU010000220.1 GCA_937952455.1 uncultured Planctomycetaceae bacterium | reverse complement strand
GTCCATGCCTTAAAACGCAGAAGATGTGCCTAAACCTAAGGCCTCGCCCTCCCGAATAACGCACAGCTAACACCGAAACCGTAGCGACCAACGGGAGTGGCCTATTCGTCGTTCGAGCGGAAGCTCGTACCAAGCGGCCGTGCCGCCTCGGACGAAGCGGCTGCGCCGCCCGCCATTTCGCCGGCGTGGTAGCTGGAGCGGACGAAGGGGCCGCTGGCGACCATCAAAAAACCCATGCCGCGGGCCATTTCACCGATCTCGTCGAACTCTTCCGGCGGAACATAGCGCTCGACCGGCAGATGGTCCCGCGTCGGTTGCAGGTATTGTCCCAGCGTGAGCATGTCGCAGCCGACGTCGCGCAAATCAGCAAAGACCTCGAGCAACTCGTCGGTGGTCTCGCCGAGTCCCAACATCAGCCCACTTTTGGTCAACATCTGCGGTGCCTCGTCTTTGACCTGCTTAAGGAGAGCCAAGGTCCCGCGATAGACGGCGTTGCGGCGGACGCGGTCGTAAAGCCGCGGGACGGTTTCCGTGTTGTGGTTGAAGACATCGGGCGCGGCCTCGATCACGCGGGAAATGGCGGCGCGGTTCCCGCGAAAATCGGGCGTGAGGACTTCGACGGCTGCGCCGGTGCGGTTCCGCACGGCGTGGATGCACTCGAAGAAGTGTTCTGCTCCGCCATCAGGCAGGTCATCGCGGGTGACGGACGTAATCACCACGTGTTTGAGTCCCAATCGCGCAGCCGCTTCCGCGACCCGCTGCGGTTCATCGGCTTGCAGGGCTTCGGTCTTGCCCTTGGGGACCGAACAAAATCCGCAGGGCCGCGTGCAGACGTTTCCCAGAATCATGAACGTGGCCGTCCGTTGCGCCCAACACTCGGTGCGATTGGGGCATTTGGCACTCTCGCAGACCGTCTCGAGCTGGAATTCCTCGATCAGGTTCGACGTAAATAGCATCTCCGCCTGCGGCATCGGCCGTTTCAGCCACGGCGGCAGGCGTCGTTTTGGTTTGGGAGCGGGGACGTCGGTCAGAATCTCAAGCATAAACGTTGGCTTTCTTCGTGCGCCGTAACAGATGGTGTCCGGTATAAACGTGATGCCGCTCGTAGCCCCAACGGGCGGAGAGGTGCCGAATCAGGCTCTCCCGCACCGCGTGCATCGAGGCCGGTTCGCGCCGTTCCCGTTGCAGCGAAGTGATCGCCGGGCCATCGCCGTTCCCCTGGGCCAGCTTCGACCAGGACAAAATCGGCGCGACATTGACGAAGATCCCGTGATAGCTGATCCATGATTTCACGCCCAGTCCCAGGTGCGCGATTTGCCCTGTGCGGCAAAATACGCCGGGTCGGTCGTCATCGCGTTCGGCCAGGACCCGTTGTTCGCGGCAGGCGTCGATGACGGCGTTTTCCAGCGTCCGCCGATAGGCGGCCAATCCCAGCCCCAGGCGGTCCAACGGCAACAGCGGATACACCGCCAACTGTCCGGGGACATGGACCAGACATCCTCCCCCGCGATTCAGCCAGCGGACGTCGAGCATGCGTGCGCGGAGTTCCTCTTCGGAACAACGAAGGTGCGCCCGGCTCCCTTCCCGCCCGACGCTCACCAGCGGCGGGTGTTCGCAAATCAACAGCGCCCCTTGCGCGTCGTTGCGACCGCTCAACTCATAGACCATGCGTTCCTGCAGGAATAGCGCCGCATCAAATTCGACGGTCCCCAATAGATGCACCTCCAGCGAGGCGTGGCCGGCGGACGGTCGATTTGGCGGTAAGGTCTTCATCAACGGAGTTAACGCACGAGGTGCCGATAAATTTTGTTTCGGTAAAGCGAGTTTCTGAGTCCACCCTTACGCGGACGTCGATCTCTCCATTCTAACAACGCAGGAAAAGGGCCTCAATACGTTGCGTTCAAAGGGGATCACTCGCCGATCTCTGCCGATTCGGGTTGATCTTCGAGGCTGGTCTTGAGGCTCTCCTCTTGTTTTAGCCGTGACCGCATATATAGCCGGATGGGAACTTCCTGAAACGGCAGTTGTTCACGAAACACACCCAGAAGATAACGTTTCCAACTGGGGTCGAACAATTTGGGGTCGTTGCACTTGAGCACGATTGTCGGCGGTTCGGTGGACACTTGCGTTCCGTAAAAAATCTTCGGCCGACGATTCTTGCGGTGCGGCGGCGGGTTGTTCTTGATGGCGGCGCGGACGATCGTGTTCAACGTCGACGTCGGCACCCGCTGGCAGGCCTGTTTGTGAATGGTTTGGGCCAAGTTAATTAGCTTCTTGACGTTCCGCTGTTGTTGCGCGGTGATAAACGCGATGGGCACGTGCCGCATCATGGCGAACTGGCGGAACAGATATTCCGACCAGCGCTCGGTCGTCATGTCGCCGGCCAAGTCCCATTTATTGACCACGAAAATACAGGGCTTGTGATGTGCGGCGATTTCCTCGACGAGTTGTTTATCGACGCGGGAGATCGTGTTCGTGGCGTCGAAAAACATCAACACGACATTTGCGCGGCGCACGCTCCGTTTGGCCCGCGCCAGTCCGTACCACTCCACGCTCCCTGCGAGACTCTTTTTCTTCCGCACGCCCGGCGTGTCGATGGCGATGAATGACTTGTCGTCCAGCCTGAAGTGGATGTCGACGCTGTCACGGGTGGTGCCGGCGACTTCGCTGACAATCATCCGCTCGGTCTCGGCCAGCGCGTTGATGAAGGTGCTCTTGCCCACGTTGCGGCGGCCGACGATCGCCAATTTCAATTCCGGCGGCGCCGCCAAACCCGCCCCGTCGACCTGTTCCGCGGCATCTTCGTCCGGCAGCATCTCCACCAGCCGCGCGAGTAGTTCGTCCTGGTTGCGGCCGCTTTTAACGCTGGTGCAGACGACCGGGGCATCGCTCAGACGGTAAAATTCCGAGATATCGGAATCCAGCTTGGGCGAGTCGCACTTGTTGACGACCATCAGTACAGGCGCGGGTAGTTTTCGCAGACGTCCGGCGACCTCGACGTCGAGATTAGTGACCCCTGTCTTGCCGTCGACAACGAACAGGATCAACGCCGCTTCGTCAATGCCGACCTGAATCTGGCGGTCGATATCCGCTGACAGGTCGTCCAGGTCGACAATGCCGATCCCGCCCGTATCGACCAGTTCGAAATAGCGGTCCTTTTCGTGCATGAGATAGGTGACGCGATCACGGGTCACACCCGACATCGGGTCGACCACCGAGATCCGCTTTCCGGCCAGCCAATTCAGCAGAGAACTCTTGCCCACATTTGGCCGGCCTACAATGGCCACCTTTGGAACACCCATCGTCGCGACAATTTCACTCCCAGGTTTGGTGATGTTTTGGGTCAAACGGAGTATTGTAGGAGCACCGGGTAATAGAATCCACCGGCTCAGCCCGCTGCGACCCAACGTAACCCCCCGGCAAAGCCGGGGGCTGATGGATGAATTGCGATTGCGACCATTTTCTCCCAGCCCCCGGCTCCGCCGGGGGGTCGCACGACGTTCGACGACAACAAACCATTCCACTCCCCCATCACCGGAACCACC
>CALFYU010000219.1 GCA_937952455.1 uncultured Planctomycetaceae bacterium | reverse complement strand
ATGAAACGGCGGCGTTTATCGCTGCGGCCCCCGTGTTGGGCGCCCAATTTGGCCTGAATCGTGGATTCGATACATATGACGATGCCCCCGCGAAGCCTTCGGGGCGGACCAGGCCTTATGGCGGCGCGCGGCGCGACGGGGAAGAGGTCGTGGATGCGGCTCTCGCGTGGCTGAAGCAGCGCACTTCGCGCCCTTTTTTTTGCTGGATTCATCTGTATGACGCACACGGCCCTTATGACGCTTATTCCGACATTTACGAGCAACGGTTTGAAGAACACCCCTATGATGCCGGAGTTGCCTGGGAGGTCCGGCAGTTCGGTCGCGTGAACGCCTTCCTAAAAGACCGCCAACTTGATTCCAATACTTTGGTTGTTGTTGCCGGTGATCACGGCGAGGGGCTTGATGACCACGGAGAACCCGATCACGGGATGCTGGTCTATGACACGACCCTGCATGTCCCGTTCGTATTTGCCGGCCCCGAGATCGTTCAGCCGGGGACGCGCGTTCCCAACACGGTTTCGCTCGTCGATCTCATGCCCACGTTGCTCGACGTCTTGAAGATCCCAGCGCCCAAGCACATCAGCGGTCGGAGCCTGCTACCTGCCTTGAAAGGACAGGCCATCGAATCACGCGACTGTTATGCTGAATCGGAAATGCCGTACCACTTGAATCGCTGGTGCCCCCAGCAGACCGTGATCTCCGAAAACTGGAAGTATATTCAGACCACGCAGCCCGAACTCTACAATCGTGCCGAGGACCCCGGCGAATTAACAAACCTCATTGCAGATGATGGCGATCAAAGTCAGCGACTGCAAGCGTCGCTGACCGCCATGCTGGAATCCTTCAAGCGTACGCAAGCCGAGGAAGTTCAGCTATCGGATCAGGATGTCGCGAACCTGAGGTCATTGGGATACGTCGCGGGAGGTACCTCCATGCCAGATGATGGATCATCGGATGCCGATGAGGAACTGATCGACGTTAAAGTGATGATGCCGTTTGTCGTGAAATACGAAAAAGCGAAAAGCCTCGCCGCGAGCGGCAAGAAGGAAGAGGCCATCGCCATGCTTCAGGAAGTCGCCATGGCGACGGATGATTTTCCCTTGTCCGACATGCGGCTCGGCGATTTGCTGGCCGATGCAGGCCGCTACGAGGAGGCAGAGGCATTCTATCGATCCGTGCTGGCACGCCGGCCGGACTATGTGCAGGCCCATTTCACGCTGGGAAAACTTCTCGCGTCCCAGGGGCAATTCGGTCAGGTGGAGGCACATTTTCGCGAATACACCAAGTTAAACCCCGATGATGCCGCAGGGCACCTCGAACTGGCGAACGTATTGGTTCAGTTGAAGACGTATGAGGAGGCCGTTCAAGAGTATCGCGAAGCACTTCGACTTTTGCCCGATATGGTGGATGCCAACCTTTCTTTGGGACACCTATTGCTCATGCTGCAGCGACCGGCCCAGGCAGCGCCGTTTCTGGAAAAGGTCGTCGAAATTGAACCCCGAAATGTCGCTGCTCATGAAAACCTCATGTTGGTACTCGCCCAAACGGGACAGCGCGACCGCGCGATCGAGATCGGCGAGCGGGCAATCAACCTCAACCCGAACTCATTTGAAACGCGGTTCAACTTAGGACTCATGCTGGTTCAATACCAACGATATACAGAGGGAGTCGCTCAGCTTCGCGAGGCTCAAAAACTCCGCCCCGACGATCCACGTCCTGCACAGCAAATCCAAAATATTCAGGCGATGTTAGGCGGAGGCAGGCGATAGCCGGTCCGGGAAATCCGGAAGCAGGCTCGCTGTCAAACAAGGACGCATGCTGACCGATGCCATAGCGAAATCATCAGGGTAATCGGTCTTGTTGATGATAGGAGGCGTACCGATTGCCTGTTCGTCGAGAAAGATCTTGAGGACAGGGCCGTGCTTTCCCGAAGTTTTAAACTAGCTCAACGAATCGTTGCACGGGGAAAAGTGATTCCATCAATAATCACCGAGACCATGAGGACTATGTTGAGTTTCATACAGAGCGATAGTGTGTACGGATGATTCGAGCTTTCTGCGTCGTGCTTGGAACGGCGATGACCTCAGTCACGTCGAATTTGGCGTATATCGGTCCCGGCGCCGGATTCACCTTTCTGAGTTCGTTTCTGGTGCTGTTCGCGGCGATCGGCCTGTTGTTTGTTTCGCTGGCGACTTGGTTGATTCGTTTTGTGACTCAGTGGCTCCGCCGTAGTCGCAGCGGCCTTAGCGGCGGGGTTCCCTGCGTCGTGGTGGTCGGGCTGGACGGACTGGACCCGCAGCGTCTGCGTCGGTTGATCGACGACGGCCGCCTCCCCAATTTTAAGGCCCTCCAAGAGGAGGGAACGTTCTCGGAGTTGGGAACAACTTTGCCGCCGCTTTCGCCCGTGGCATGGTCATCGTTCACGACCGGGGTGAATCCGGGCAAACACAATATTTTTGACTTTCTGAACCGTGATCTGCGGAGCTATTTGCCTGAGTTGTCCTCAGCCAAGGTAACGTCGACGGGCAAGGTGAGCCTGCTATCCAAACTGGGGCTTGGAGGCCCGGGGGTTCGGTTGTTGCGCAAGAACCAGCCTTTTTGGCGCGTGCTGGGCCAACATGGGATTTTCGGCACGATTCTCCGTGTGCCGATTACATTTCCGCCGGAGAAGTTCTTCGGACTGTCGCTATCGGCGATGTGTGCTCCTGATTTGCGAGGTACCCAGGGCACGTTCACGATGTACTCATCGAACGAGGCAGATTGTGTCAACTCCACCGGGGGGACTTGGGTTCACGTCACCGAGGTGAACCACCGAATCGAGACGCACCTTGTGGGCCCTCCCAACGAGTCAGGACGTCAGCCTGCGGAACTGACGCTTCCCTTGGTCATCCAGCGACGTCCCAATGATGAGGAGGTTGTTGCGACCATTTCGGGCCAGACAATTCGTTTACGTCCCGGACAGTATTCCGAATGGGTCCATTTGTCATTTCCGTGCGGGTGGCTGAAGCGAGTGCACGGGATTTGCCGTTTTCGCCTGGAATCGACCGCGCCGACTTTTCGGCTGTATGTGACGCCGATCAACATCGATCCGGAACGGCCCGCGATGCCGATCTCCGCTCCGCTCTATTATTCGCTGTATCTGGGGAAGTTGCATGCCTCGTTCGCGACGCTCGGTTTGGCGGAAGACATGTGGGCTTTGAATTCCGGCGCCATCGACGAGGAGGCATTTTTGGAACAAGCCTACGGCATCCATGCCGAACGTGAAGCCATGTTTTTCGATGCGCTGAAACGGACGCGCCGTGGATTGTGCGTGTGTGTATTCGACGGATCGGATCGCATTCAACACATGTTCTATCGCCACAACCGTAAAGATCATCCGGCGAACGAGGGAAAGGATATCGTCCGTCACGCACATGTGATCGATGAAATGTACGAGCGGATGGACGATTTGGTGGGACGTGTCCGAAAAGAGGTCGACGACGACACAGTACTGATGGTGCTCTCCGACCACGGTTTCTGCGATTTCAGCCGTGCAATGAATCTCAATGTTTGGCTGCGCGAGCATGGATATCTCGTTCTGGAGGAAGCGGCGGCGACCGGCGACTATTTTTCCGGCGTGGACTGGTCGCGGACCCGTGCTTATGCGTTAGGTTTGAATGGGATCTATCTGAATCGGGCGGATCGGGAGTCCCGGGGATGCGTCCCAGCCGATCAGGCGGCGGACCTGCGCGCCGAAATCGCCGCGGCGCTGCGACTCGTGACAGACGAGGAGAAGCAATGCCGGCCGATTCGCGAAGTCTACGACAGTCGCCAGGTTTATTCGGGAGCGTATGTGGACAATGGGCCGGACCTTGTCGTGGGCTTTGAGAAGGGGTATCGCGCCTCGTGGGAAACGGCTGTGGGGGGGACGGACGGACCATTGTTTTACGACAACACGCGGTACTGGAGCGGCGATCATTGTGTCGACCCGCAACTGGTCCCCGGCGTGTTTTTCTCAAACCATCACTTCATCGATGAGCATCCTAGAATTATCGATCTAGCGCCGACGATCCTCAATTTATTCGGAGTCCCGGTCCCACCCTACATGGACGGTAAACCGCTGACGCGAGGCCGCAAGACGCCGGCGCCGGTTGTCGACACGGCAGAACCCCAAGCCGCATCCGTGGAGGTGACCGCATGACGACCCCCTCCGAGCAATCCGCCTGTGCTGTTTCCAGACGCCGCTTTCTTCAAGCGGCCGCGTCGGCCGCATTCATCAGCGGCTGCGGCGAATCCCGCCGTGGCGGCGAGTCCGCTGCCCGTATTGAGCGAATGATCGTACTGGGTGTGGATGGGATGGATCCGACGTTGGTCAAGCAATTCGTGGCCGAGGGACGGATGCCGAACTGCCGGCGTTTGATGCAGGAAGGCTCCTTTGGGCCGTTGCAAACCTGCGATCCGCCACAAAGCCCCGTAGCCTGGTCGAATTTCATTTCTGGGACCAATCCCGGCGGTCATGGGATTTTTGACTTTATCGCCCGTGATCCCAAGACAATGCGCCCGTTTCACTCGACCGCCCAATCGATTCCGGCTTCCGGTTTGCTCCCGTTGGGACGTTATCAGATCCCGCTCTCGGCGGGACGGATCGAGAACCGTCGTCAGGGGAAGACGTTCTGGAACCTGTTGGAGCAGTCCGGCGTCCCCTGCACCGTTTTTCGCGTGCCCGCCAATTTCCCGACCACGTCAACAGACGCCACGACCCTCTCGGGCATGGGAACCCCCGATCTACAAGGGGGCTATGGTACGTTCACCTACTTCACGGACGATTCCCGGCAATGGTCGCGCGACGTTTCCGGCGGACGCATTGAGAAGGTATTCGTGCGGGATCACGTGGTCGACTGTAAGCTCAAGGGGCCGGTGAATTCCTTCCTTGCCGAGGAGACGAGCTCGGAGTTGACGTTTCGGGTCTATTTGGATCCCGAGCGGCCGTTGGCAAAGCTCGTATTTCCCGAAGCCGAGATTATGCTGCGCGAAGGGGAGTGGAGCGAATGGATCGTCGTCAAATTCCCCATGCTGCCGCCCCTCGTGCAAGTCTCGGGGATTTGTCGGGTGCTGCTGAAGCGAGCCCAGGATGGCTTCGGACTCTATGTCTCACCAGTGAATATCGATCCGGCTGACCCGTCCCTGCCGATTTCCACGCCGCCGGACTACTCGCGCCGGCTGGTTCGCGAAATGGGTTATTTTTATACCCAGGGAATGATTGAAGACACCAGCGCGCTTTCCGCCGGCGTGCTGACCCCTGACGAATACCGTCAGCAATCGACCTTTGTGATCGAAGAGCGGCTACGTTTCTTCGAGCACGAATTGGCCCGCTTTCACGACGGATTTCTCTTCTTTTATTTTTCGTCACTCGATCTGAACTCACATGTCTTTTGGCAGACACGCGATCCTGAACATCCCACCTACACACAAGAATTCGCCGAGCAATACGGCGACTTCATTCCCGAACTTTATGACAAGATCGATCGCGCCATCGGACAGGCGCTGGAGCGGACCGACGACAAAACCCTGTTGATGGTCATGTCGGACCACGGCTTCACGTCGTTTCGCCGGCAGTTCAATTTGAATTCCTGGCTGATGGACAACGGCTACGTCCGCTCAAAGAACCCCGGCAAGCGCGGAGCGAACAGTTACTTGCTCGACGTCGATTGGTCGAACACACGCGCATATGGGTTGGGCATCAACGGACTTTATCTGAATTTGGCCGGCCGCGAAGCGAATGGAATCGTTCAAGGAGGACCTGAGGCGGATATGCTCAAGTGCCAATTGATTGCTCGCCTGAAAGATGTTCGCGACCCGGAAAACGGCCGGCAGGTCATTGCGAACGTGTTCCGCGCCGAGGAAATCTACAGCGGTCCCTATCTACAGGATGCACCGGATCTCGTTGTGGCTTATAACCAAGACTACCGCGCGTCGTGGGACACGGTGTTGGGGTCGTTTCCGCGGCAGCATCTGTTGGACAATACCGATGCCTGGAGCGGGGACCACTGCGTCGATTCGCGAATTGTGCCGGGGGTATTATTGAGCAACCGGGCCATCCGGAAAAGCGATCCTGATCTTACCGACTTGGCTCCCACCATCCTATCGGCGTTTGGCGTGCCCGTGCCGGCCGAGATGACAGGACACGATTTGCTGCAACCGCAAGTTTAAATTGTTGAGGTGTGAAACGACGATCGAGTACGCCAATGAGGGTGTCGCTCCCGCCTCACGGAAGTGCCAAAGCTATGTTCGCGATACCTTGAGTGTCTGCATTGTTTTATCTGAAGAGGGAATCATGTTCGGCCCGAAAGTGAAGATTGAACCGGCGCTGTACGAGAGCCTCAAGAAGGCCGCCCAGGCGGTCGGTTGTTCCAGTGTCGATGAGTTCATTATCAATATCCTGGAAAAGGCGGCTGCCGAAACGGAGCGCGTGGAATCCGAGGAAGAAGTGCGTAAACGACTGCAGGGATTGGGATATATCGAATAAGAACTATGACCTACGTCAATTCTACCGCCAACGCGCTGGGCGATTTCCTGATGTCTCCGTTTCGCGGGGCGAATCCTTGGCCGGGAATGTTGGCGATTTCGTTCGTCACGGCGATCGTTTTCGTATGGGTCTTCAAGGTGTTCTCCAACCAGCGCGGCTTAAAGCGGAAAAAAGGGCGCATGATGGCCCGCGCGCTGGAGTTGCTTTTGTTTCGGCATGACATGGTCGTCAGCCTCACGGCCTTTGGTCGGCTGGCGGCGGCGAATTTCAGTTACTTTGGGGAACTTCTCAAACCGATTGCTGTCAGCCTGATTCCGGCTCTTCTCCTGCTGATTCAAATCGCCTGCTGGTACGAGTATCGCCCGTTCGCCATCGGCGAACCGATTCTAGTGCAGGTGGACTTCTCCGACGATTTTCCCATGATGAGTCGAGAGATCGAATGTGTCTCCTCCGAGGGACTGGAAACGGAAACGGACAGCCTGCGAATCCCCAGCTTGAACCAGGCAAACTGGCGTTTGAGGGCGCGCGCGGCTGGTTTCGGATGGGTTGACGTAAAAGCGGATGACGCATCAGTTCGCAAGGAGATTGTCGTCGACGACCGTTTGCTCAAGGTGTCCGACCGGCGTGTCCAAAGTGGGTTTTGGGACACCCTGTTTCATCCGGTGGAATCCCCCATTGAACAAGCCGTTCCCATCAAACAGGTTCGCGTGTATTATCCGCACCGGCAACTGTTTGTGGCAGGCATAGAAGTTCACTGGGTGATTGCGTTCCTCGTGTTAACTATGGTTTTCGGGCTGTTGATTGGACGGCTTTTCAAAGTCAGCTTTTGAGTTCGCTGTAATTCTCTAACCGGGTTATCGCATGATCACCGTCGTCTCAGGACTTCCGCGATCGGGTACATCCTTGCTGATGCAGATGCTCGAAGCGGGCGGCCTCCCCTTGCAGTTTGATGGGGCTCGAAGAGCCGATGTGCACAATCTGCGCGGTTATTACGAGGACCGCCGCGTCATGTCGTTGGCCGCGGATCACTCCTGGCTTGCAGAAGCCGACGGTATGGGGCTCAAGGTGGTCTCATTGTTGCTGTACGATTTGCCGAGCCACCTCGAATATCGCGTGATCTTCATGCGGCGGGACATGGAGGAAATCCTCCGCTCGCAAGATAAGATGCTCGCGGACACGGCTCCAGAGCAGGTGGGAGCGGACATTCGTCGGCACTTTGAAAAACATCTCGAGGAGTTGGCCAAATGGCTGCCACAGCAGGATCACATTCAATGGATGGAACTCGAGTTTCGCTCAGTCATCGAAGCGCCTCTGGAAGCAGCGGGGAGGGTTGCGGAGTTCTTACAACAGGAACTTGATCTGGAAGCAATGGCTGCCGTCATCGAGCCGTCCCTCTATCGACAGCGTGTTGAATAATCGGGCGCGACGTCAAACCCGTTTCTGCTCCACGCGGATGTCAATGTTTTTGGGGCATCATGGCGTGAGCGAGTGGCCGGGGATGGACAGTATCGGTGTGGAGGTCCCGCAGCACCGCTCACAAATTTCCAGTTTGCGAAAGGCCGATCATGAATCGTCGTCATTGGCTTCTACAGTCGGGTCGATATGCCGCCATCGCGATCGCGTCTCAATCATTCGGGTTCAACAGCTTTGCTGAAGAGCCGAAACGAGCGATTGACGCGCCGTTCTTCAGGACGCGCGGCGTGGTCCTGCTTCCAGAGGATCTGGAAGGCGTCGACTGGCCGCGGATTGCGAGTAACGCCGGGTTGACGACGATCGGCGTCCATGGCAGTCCGTCAAGCGTGTCGCAATTTATAGAGAGTGAAAAGGGGCATCGTTTTTTGGCGGAATGCCGGCAATTCGAGTTGGACGTCGAATACGAACTGCATGCGATGAAAGACTTGCTTCCGAGAACTCTCTTCGAGACGCATCCCCAGATGTTTCGAATGAACGAGAAGGGAGAGCGCGTGAGCGACGCGAACTGCTGTCCCGCTTCGCGGGAAGGTCTTGAAGTCATTTGCGAGAATGCCGTCAAGTTTGCAAAGCTGCTGCATCCGACGACCCGCCGATACTTTTATTGGTTGGACGATGTGGCCCCCACGTGCCGATGCCCGAAGTGCCAAGGCTACTCCGACAGCGAACAAGCGGTCATTGTCGAGAACGCCATTCTCCAATCGCTTCGCAAGGAGGACGCCCGGGCGTCCCTTTCGCACCTCGCCTACGTCGGGACGCTGCCGCCGCCGAAGAAGGTCGCACCGCTTCCCGGTTTGTTCCTGGAGTTCGCACCCATTGAGCGCTCATGGGCTCATCCGCTTTCCGAAACGTCGGTCATCGGGCGGACTGGTGCAGGGCGGGAGAAGCTTTCGCACGGGCAAACGCTCGAGTTGCTCGACGCCAATCTCGAGGTATTTCCCAAGGAAAGCGCGCAGGTGTTGGAGTACTGGTTGGACGCATCGCTCCACAGCCAATGGACACGCCCGGCGAAGGCGGTTCCGTGGAATCCCGATGTCCTGCAATCTGATTTGGCGACCTACGCGCGGCGTGGAATCCGCAACATCACAACATTCGCAGCCTGGATCGACCAAGCCTACGTGGAAAAATTCGGTCCACCGAAGTTCGTGTCCGAGTATGGAACTGCATTCGCGAAGACTCGCCTGCCATAACCACAGCGTAGGGAACCGGCGGTGCTTCGTTCCGTTGGAATAGGCGCAAGCCGGGCAAAGAGTGGCGATTACGGTTCCGGCGGATCAAGACTGTGTTCGGTGCGAAGGCGGTCAAGTTCTCGCGTTAGCTCTTCCGCAAATGCTTCTGATTTCGATTCGCGAGCGATCTTTAATGCGGCCTCCGCAGTCTCAATGGCTTGCTCGTATTCTCCCCCAGCGGCCTGGGCAAGCGCCAGCGATCTGAGTGGTGCCACTTTCTGACGATTTGTCAATTCACAGGCGCGCTCCGCAAGTTTGATGCTTCGGGAAAAGTTCCTCAGCGTAGGCGGTTCCGCAGTTCGCCGGATCTCCGCGAGTTCCAGGAGACCATCGACGTAATTTGGCGACCGTTCCAAGAGTACCTCCAGAATGTCGACCGCATCAGATGGCTGTCCCATCTTTCTGAATAATCGAGCCCAACCCAAGGCGGCCGCGTCAGCCGCTGGTTCGCGTTGGAGGATACCAGCGTATCGTCCTGCGGCTTCATCGAAACGTCCTCGGTCGCGCGCCAGGTTGGCGAGGCCGATTTCTCCGTCCAGAAAACCCGGCGAGATTGCGAGTGTCGTTTCAAACGCGATTTGCGACTGGTCCCACCGCTCCAATCGTCGACATGCCTCGCCGAGGTAGTATTGTGCATCGAGTGCTGTCGGCTCGATTGCTACGGCGGCTTGCAACTGCTCGACGCAGCCTTCGAGCTGATCCCGTGCAAACAGGGCTCGTCCTAGGCCGATCCGCGCGAAATTCTGATTCTCGTCGAGCTTCAGCGCCGTCCGATAGTTCTCCTCAGCAACGGCGTATCGGCCCTGCATTGCATTGCAGACACCCAAGGTTCCCCACGCCTTCGCATAGTCAGGCACCGCGGCGACGACTCCTTCCAGAATCGTCTGGGCCTGCACCAGCTCATGGCGGTCAATCATGTGCATGCACTCGTGGACCTGCTCCGCGTATTTCAAAGTGTCCTTGATATCGCGACGGGGGTGTTCGTTCTGTTGTTCCACAGCATGCCCGCCGGTGTAGCCCAGCGACGCCAGGGCACGCTGTTCCTGTTCGCTGAGAACAGTCCCCTCGTTCTGACCGCGTGCCAGCGTCGATTCAAACTCCGCCAACTGTTGATTCAGCCGCGCCGCCTCGGAAGGTTGATCCTCAACCAGGTTACGGGACTCGCCCGGATCGTTGAGCAGGTCGTACAACTCCGGTTTGGTCGACTGGATGTATTTCCAGCGATCCGTGGTCCACGTCCTCAGTGGACACCATCCCCCTTCCATCAACGGTGCCTCCGACTCCCCATAACAGGGGCGCGGTTCCGCTGCCCCGGACTGCCAGTGTGGCTGCAGACTGCGTCCGGAGGACCCAGGAGGCGCCTCGATCCCCAATTCGCTGATGATCGTGGGGAAGATGTCCGCCAGTGACACCGGATCGGATACACGCACCCCTGATCGACTGCTCTCCGGGAAGCGGACGAGCAGCGGAACGTGCATCGTCGAGTTGTAGGTCAGGTATCCGTGCGTTTCCTCCCCATGGTCTCCCAGGCCTTCGCCGTGATCGCCGGCGACGACGATCAGTGTTCGATCATAGACACCAAGTTCCTTCAGGCGATCCAGAACGCGTCCGATCTGCTGATCCATGTAGAGGATCTCGGCATCATAGGGACGATCGGCGAAACGATCACCGAACTCGTTGCGGTGATCGTCATAAGGTTTGTGTGGATCAAACAGATGGACCCAACAGAAAAACGGCTCTTCAGACAGCGATCTGATCCAGGCATTGGCGGACGCAACCGTCTCGACCGCGGAGCGTTCCGCCCTGGGACCCTCGGGTCCGATCCCGAGACGGTCGTCATATTTCTCGAAGCCGCGCGCCAACCCAAAACGCGCGTCCAGCACCAGCGACGACACAAACGCAGCGGTCCGATATCCTTGCCGCTGCAGGAGTTCTGACAGCGTGGGCGTCGAATCAGCCAGCCGGCTCGTTCCGTTGATTCGTAGACCATGTTCGGGGGGAAGCAGACCCGTGTGGATGGTGGCATGGGCGGGGAGCGTGATTGGGACAACCGTGTAAGCATTCTCGAAAAGCACACCGTCGGCTGCCAGGAGGTCGAGGTTGGGCGTGAGGCCCGTCGTATGACCGTAACACCCCAGACGATCAGCGCGCGTGGTGTCCAATGTGATCAGGACCACGTTCCACCGGGGTGTGCGTGTTAGCCACCACCAGATGCCAACCGCCGCAAACGCGGACAAACCGAGCAACACCACGCTGGCAATTCGAGTCGTTCGACGCTTCATAAGACGGAAACGCGCTGAGAAAGGAAGTCCGGGACTCGCTACTGAATGTGCCGTAAAGGGAACAACCGAACGCGCTCTCCGGTCAATCGGAAAGGGCACCGATTCTCTGAGGACATCAGTCCCGTCGACGGCAGCTCAAACGTTCCCCTTGGAGTGGGCGTCATCACGACGATTTGCTTCCCCCGTTTTTCTGCTCAACGAAGTGTCAGCATGACGGGGCCAAACGCCGTCACTTTCGCATTTTTAACTTTGAGAAATGAGCGGGAGTGTCGCTGCAAAATCGTCTTGGATGGGTCGTTGTGATGGCCCTGACGGTGCTCGAAAGGTCGCCAACGTTTGAAATCGGCAAGTCCACCGTAGATTAATTTCTTGCAAAGACGTTTGAAAATGGTTACATTCAGTCAGCGAATCGGAAACGCCGTTGATTATAAGTTTCCTAGAATTCGTTTGCAATTGCCCGCTTCGCGGCGAGTGCCTTTGAATTCGAGCAGCCCCTTGGAGCTGCGATATGATATCTAAATTTCGCGTGGTTGAGTTAGGTTTCGAGAGCGTCGAGACGGACCAGGTTGGCTCTGGTGTTGAAGTCCGCTTTCTGGGTTCTAAATTCCTGATCAGCACCGCAATGTCCATCTCCTTGAATTCGAGACTTCACTCATGCCCGTCGCCCCTCCCCATTCTCGTTTCCGACTACGGATCACGCTTGTTCATATCCGCCCTCTGACCGTTCTGATCGCGACGTTCTTGTTCACCCTGCCATTGATCGGCTGCGGGGATGTTTCCCACGGCGACCGTGTGCCGCTAACCGGTACGGTTAAGAAGGGGGGCGAGCTGCTTCTCGAGAAGGCAACGATCTACTTCGAGCCGTTGCCGAACGAAGGCGGAATTGGCGCAAGCGGCCAGCTTACCGAAGGGAGTTTTTCGATCCCCGAAGAGGCCGGGTTGACACCCGGTCACAAGTACACCGTGATCGTGCAGACTGCTCCTGGCATTCCTCCGGAGAATACGCCGCGGGACCAGATCAAACTTCCGCAGCGCTTCGAAACGACTGTCGAAATCCCGCCCCGTGACCAGGAGGATAGCCCGGAATTAGAAATTGTTCTTGATTAGAACGAGTTTCAAGACCCGCTCGTGCCCGTTCTTGAATCCGTCAAACAAGCATTGGGGGCGACGCATCAGAGTGCTTTGAAACCCGTTCGTAGATTTATTGCCAATCGTCTGTTCAATTGGCACAACGTTTTCGTCCTTTTATTTTAGCGAGGGGACTTATGGTACGCCGACGAAAACCTTATTCGGGATTCACGCTAATCGAGTTGTTGGTGGTGATTGCGATCATTGCCATTTTGATTGCGTTGTTGTTGCCTGCTGTCCAGCAGGCCCGCGAGGCGGCTCGCCGAACCCAGTGCCGCAACAACCTGAAGCAGATCGGTCTGGCACTGCACAACTACCACGACGTCTTTTTGTCATTCCCCATCGGCAACCTCTATGCTGGGACACAGACGTCCAATGGCTGGTCATGGATTGCGTTTATCCTCCCGTACATGGATCTCGCGAACGACTACGAGCAGTTGGACTTTGCCTGGGCTGACCCTGCTTCCAGCGGTCGCTGCTCAGAGTATTTCGGCTTCCAGGAGACCAACAATCCGGGTCAAAGCTACACTTGGTCGATACCCAAACCCGTCCTGATTTGTCCGACCGACCCGAATGCGGGACGAATCTTCTCCGGGCAGACGGGAGCTGGAGCATACTTGATTGACAACGGCACAATGGCCGTAGCCAACTACCTGGGCGTATGCGGGAAGACACTGAACTGGGACTGCGGTATGGGGTCATTGTGGTCGATTACATCCGCCAATGGAATTCCCTGCCAGGACCCGTCCGGCTATGAGGGGGTCCTCTACAACAACAGTCGCACGCGGATCCGCGACCTGACGGATGGCGCGTCAAACACCTGTATGGTCGGCGAACGTGGTCAAAATCAGTCGTTGACCTATGGCTGGCCGCTGTGTGGACGCGGATATCCTCCGCTTTATTCCGGCCGGAAAGACCACATCCTCGAGATGTTCACTTTCTCGCAAGGCGTTCCGGACGATGACCCCGACTCCGGTCCTTCAAACCAGAAATATTGGAGTTGGCATACCGGTGGCGCGTTCTTCATTTTGGGTGACGGTTCCGTGCACTTCCTGAACTACTCGATTGATACCAACCTCTATCAAGCGTTGGCGACGCGCAACGGCGGTGAGATCTTGGACCAATTCTAGAGCCTGATGGGATGGGCCTCGGTTGGCGCATCTTACCGTTTAAGAACTATGTTCGGTCTACTGATGTTGGAAGAAACGAAGCCGGGCCTAGTGAGTCGTGGACTTACGTGTCGGCTCGATCGTTATCCGTCACGGATGGCTCTGTCGACTCTCCTCGGGGAGTCGACGGAGCCTTTTTATTTCGATTGACGACCGGACAATCGGCATTTGGCCGCTGATACCCGTTCAGGACACAGTGGTTTCCTTCCATTAGAAACGATTGCGAAGACTGCTACGGCTCATCGAAACTGCGACGGCGACTCGTCCGGGGCCTGCGACGACTGTCATCTAACTGCCACGGCGCGATTTGGCAGCTGCGGTTACGTCGGGAATGACAGACAAGTGAAGCGCTGATTGTGGGTCGTAAACAGTGACCAATCGCGCATGGTCAAGAGCAATCGCAGCTCCTTGACATCTTCGTAATGGTCCGTTCAATTGATCCATTGTCGGCGCTCGCTAGTAGCGAGCGGCCATATTTTCTTGAGACGAGGCTCTCTTCGTGACGCACATTTCTGATCCGGTTTCGCTCAGCGATCGTGAGTCGGCAACGATGCCCGGCCCTGATATTGCTCGTCCGCGTTTGGACTCCGTCGATATGCTCCGGGGCTTGGCGATTGTCCTGATGAGTCTCGACCACGTCCGCGAGTTTCTTTCCGCAGCTCAATTCAGTCCCACCGACGTTACGCAAACGACCGCCGCACTGTTCTTTACACGTTGGGTAACGCACTTTTGCGCGCCTGTGTTTGTATTCCTGGCAGGAACTGGAGCCTACCTCTATCGCCGTCGCGTCCACTCGACTTCTCATGCGGCGATGTTCTTGTTGAAGCGCGGGATATGGCTCGTCGTTCTGGAGTTGACCGTGATCCGCTTGGCGTGGTTCTTCAACTTCGACTATGCCTCACACAGCGTCGGTCAGGTGATTTGGACGATCGGGTGGTCGATGGTCGTCATGTCTGGATTAGTATTCCTGCCCATCTCGGCCATCACGACGATTGGCGTCCTATTGATCGCTTTCCACAATCTTTTTGATCCCGTTTCGGCCGACAGTTTTGGCGAAAACTGGGCTTGGCTCTGGCGGTTTCTCCACGCTGGGGGGATGGTCACTCCGCTACCCGGCGTGCCCGTGCATGTGGCCTATCCATTAATTCCGTGGGTGGGGGTCATGGCCGTCGGATATGGATTCGGACCGCTGTTGAGACTTCCGCGGGAGCTGCGACGCGCGGAGACGCTGGCGCTGGGCATTGTCCTGACGCTGGCATTCATCGGGCTCCGTGCAGCAAACCTGTACGGTGACCCGACTCCGTGGACTTCGCAACCGGAGTTTTCACGCACCGTGATGTCTTTCCTCAACCTGGAGAAATACCCGCCGTCGCTGTTGTTTCTGTTGATGACCCTCGGCCCGGCACTGATCGTGTTAGCAGCCGCCGATCGACCGCTGGGAAAGTTTGGCCACTTCTTGGTGATCTACGGGCGCGTGCCGCTGTTCTATTACGTGC